>CAIYZI010000657.1 GCA_903930665.1 uncultured beta proteobacterium | reverse complement strand
ATAATATAATGGCGGATAAACGGGGGATAAATGGCGGATAAACTTAAACCTAACCAACCTATTGGCGATCCTGCAGCAATATCTGAAGCAATTGATAGACTTGGTGGAAGCATTCCTCAAGGAATAAGAAATCTTCTAGGACAACCACAACAACCAAAACCTCTTCCATATGGAGCAGTAGCGCCATCTGTTGGCGGACCTTCAATTAGAAGCAATGCTGAATCTCAAGCAAATTATGCACAAATTAAAAGAAATTTAACTAACCCAAATGCTCAATCTATGACTCAAGGAATAAATCCGGTTGGGCAAATGCCCGATATGATGAATATTAATATTCCAAATAATATTAATCCTGCAGCACAATCAACACCTATGCAACAACAAGCTCAAGCTATTGCTCTTCAAAGAATTAAAAATGGTCCACAACCGCAAGGGCGAGTTCTTTTAGATAATAATGCACAAGATTTTGATACTCAAGTACAACAAGCAATTCAAAAGAAAAAACTTGAAGACCAAGAAGATCAATAATTATGGATAATAAAGAACGATTCAAAAAACTTAAGAAAATGCTTAATAATAAGCAATCTAATTATGGGAAAGCAACGGCAGAACTTGATGCTTCTAAGAATCCCATGAAATTTATTGCAGATAACAAAAATATGAGCATCAAAGGGCGCAAAGGCGTCGCTATATAAGTTCAATTAAAAATTTAAATGGTTTATCCCCAATTAAGGGGACAATCAACTCATTTCTACCCATATGGATGAAATGAAAGGAGTATATTTATGGCAGATATCTCTGCCCCCGCATCAGCTGCTCCAGCAGCACAACCATCCCAAGATACTTCTGCTCCCGCAGAAGGCAATATCCAACAATCAGCGCCAGAAGGACAAGCTGCAGATTTGCAAGCTATCCAGAATGATCCTAATGCGCCTGTTGCCGTTAAAAAAGAGGCAGCAAAGCGTCTTAAGGCATTGAAGCTTAAGATTGATGGGCGCGAAGTAGAAGAACAACTTCCCTTTGATATTCCCGATACCGCTGAAGCGCGTGAATATATGACTCGCCAGCTTCAAATGAGCAAAGCTGCACAAAAGAGGATGGGAGAAAAGGCGGCACTTGAGCAACAAGTTTCTTCATTTCTTGAAGAGCTTCGTAAAAATCCGCGCAAAGTTCTATCTGATCCGGCATTTGGCGTTGACATTAAGAACCTCGCTGCCCAAGTTATTGAAGAAGAGATTGCAAATTCTCAGAAATCTCCTGAGCAATTGGCAAGAGAAAAGCTGGAAAAAGAACTGACTGATCTTAAAGAGCAACGCAAGCGCGAACAGGATGAACAACAAAAAAAAGAATTTCAAAGGATGCAAGAAGTTGAGTATGAGCGCTATGATAATCTCATAGATCAAGCTCTTACTAATTCTGATCTTCCAAAAAGTTCTTATGTCATTAAAAAAATGGCAGATTATTTGATGCTTGGGGTTAGCAATGGCATTAATGTTACTCCTCAGGATGTGCTACCTTTGATTAGAGAAGAAATTCTTGATGATATTCGTCAAATGTCACAAGCAATGCCCATTGAGACGCTGGAAAAGCTCTTTGGTGGCGATGTTCTAACAAAAATCCGTAAAAAGAACGTAGCAAAAGCTAAAGCTCAACCTCAAACGCAAGCAAAAGCTGCAATTAAAGACGTTGGGGCAGTTAAGAGTGAGAAAAAAGAAGCAGCTAAAAAGCAAACATTCAAAGATTTCTTTGGTGTATAAGTATTTGATATTATTCATGTTTAATTTTTAATTACATGAATTTTTATTAAATAATAATAAGTTTAACAACTAATAATAGGATATTACTGCTATTTTTCTAGTTATTTGATAACTAGATTCGGAATAACCGCAAGGGTTCTGATACCGAATTACCTAAATAATTATAAAAATACTGTAATTAGTAGAACATAAACACAAAACAGGAGATACCATGGCCGCGTCATTTCAGGCGAAGGATAGTCAGGTACTGAATCAACAGTTGGTTGTTCAGGAAATCTGTCTTTTCGCTAATAACTCGATTGCCTCCGTTTCTGGTGGCAATTTGGTTCTGTCTTTCAATGAAAATCTAACTTCCGTTCTTATGTGCATCAAGCAGATCGCTGCTGATACGCTTTCTGGCGTCGTTGTGACGATTCAGAATGATTCGAACGGCAACCCCACGCAAATGGTACTTACGGGCGAAGGAACGGCACTTGCCACGACTTCTTACCTGATCAAGTATTCAACTGCTGAATAATTAAATAAAAGGAGATAAAAGATTATGGCTACCGCTAATACTTTTGGTACCCCCAATAATACGACGGGTACCCTGAACGGTTATTTCAAAGAAACCTATGCTGATAAACTTCAAGATCTTATTCCAGATGGCGTAAAGCTTTTGAATAAAATCGATTTCATGAGCAAAGATAAACAACCTGGAAATTTGTACCATCAACCGGTGATTTTGGGTTAAAATCTAGGCCCAAATAAAACCGATTCTAATTGACTTGGACCTCCTAATAGTATAATTAGGAAGACAAGGCGCAAGAAGTGAAGAAGGAAAAGGAAATTGAATAAAAAGATTGAATTAACAGAACAACGACTAGCTGATCTTATTGGTGAATACCGTAAGACTCTTAGTGTCGTTAATACTGCTAAAAAATTCAATCTTGGCAAAAACAAAACTAGGAAAATTCTAAAAGAAAATAATGTTTTATTGACTCTTTCTGAATATGCAAGTTTGAGAACTGGCGATAAGAATCATTTTTATAAAAAAACACATAACAGTGAAACTAAAGCCAATCTTTCTCAAAATGCACAACTTCGAATTAAAGAAAGAAATCCTAATTATAAAACAGGAAACTATCTTAGACGACCTAGGGATTTTAAAATTTCTGAATTTACCCGCTTAAGAAATGTTGTGTTTAATCGTGATAAATATACATGTCAAATTACCGGTCAAGTTGGTGGTAACTTACATGCACATCACCTTATACCATATTGGGTTTGTTCAGAAGCTTTTTTAGATATTGATAATTTAATAACAGTATCTACTCAAGCACATTTAAACATTTGCCACAAAGGCGATTGGGCATCTTTTGATGTATCGCTAATTTCTGATAAATTACTTCAAAAATATTCACTTCAGCGTGAGAGACTAAATGAATTGGCGGATTTTAAAAATAAATCCGAAGCGATAGTCCGAACTTCTGCTATAAATAAAACAGAAGAAGTTAACAGAAATGTTTAACTTGCTAAATATAAATATTTAGTGATAACAGATAGCTAGAACACGGCGTTACGTTTGCCAGCTCTGATGATGATGCTTTCAATTTGAATGCGCCAGTTGCCGGTCAAATCAAAGATGCTCAAGTGCGTGGTAACCCCGTCGTGCTTCGTTCTTTGCTTGGTTATGCTGCTGCTTCACGTGCCGCACTTGGTGGACAAAAGGCATTTGAAGATGCTACGAAGTTCCTTGTTGCTAACATGCTGCGTTCGATGGCCAAGAAATTGGAAATTGAAATGTTGTATGGTCAAATTGGTTATGCCACGGTTGCTTCGGTTTCCGGAACGACCATCACGATCACGACGTCTGAATGGGCGCCGGGAATCTGGGCAGGAGCTGAAGGCATGCCAATTGAAATCCGCGATAGCACGGGCGCTACTTCCCGTGGAACGGCAGTTGTGCAATCGGTGAGCATGTCTGCTCAAACGGTTACGCTTGTGTCTATTCCCTCTGGCGTTGTCGCTACGGATGTTATTTGGCATCAAGGCGCTTACGGCAACGAATTCGCTGGAATCCATAAGATTCTGACGATTGCTTCGGGCACGTTGTTCAATATCAATGTTGGACAATTTAACCTGTTCCAAGGCAACCAATATGATGCCCAGAGCGGAGCATTGAGCTTCACGAAACTGAACCAAGCTGTCGCCCGTGCGGTGGAAAAAGGTTTGGATAGTTCAGTTTTGGCGCTTGTCAATCCTCGTGGATGGGCAAACATGTTGAATGACCAAGCTGCTCTTCGTCGGTACGATTCTTCGTATAAGACGGAACGTGCTGAAATGGGACAAAAGGGTATCCTGTTCCATTCGCAAAACGGTGACATTGAGATCGAACCTAGCATCTATGTAAAACAAGGTTATGCCTATGTGCTTTGCCTTGAGGACTGGATGAGGGTTGGATCTACAGATATGACATTTAAACGCCCAGGTCAAGGAGAAGAATTTTTCCGTGATCTCGAAAATGCCGCCGCATATGAATTGCGCTTGTACTCTGACCAAGCGGCTTTCTGTATGGCGCCCGGTCGTAACGTGATCATCATCAATGTCGTAAACGCGACTTAATTCAACTACTTAGGTAGTTTTATATAGGACTGCATCTCACAAGATGTGGTCCTTTTTTTTAAAAAATTGTTGTAAATAGTTTTCAAGGTTGCTATATTAAAAACATGGGAAGACCAAAAGGCGTTATACAAAAAAGAGATGAATCAAAATATTGGTTGCCAGAAGGCATTGTTCTTTTGCCGGGACAAACTGAATTGTATCGAAAAGATACAAAATTAATGTTTATAGATCCAGTTCATGGAGAGTTTTTATCAGATTTTAGATCTTTACAATTAGCTAATGCTAGTACTCATCCTAAAGCTGTTCAAAATCGAAGAGAAAAAACTAATATGCAGAAATATGGTGGAACAAATCCATCAAACTCTAAAGATGTTAGAAAAAAAGCATCTGATACTATGGAAAAAAAGTATGGGGTTCGTCATGCGCTTCAATCTGATATTTTTTTAAATAAATGCAAAGAAACATCAATAAAACGATATGGAACAGATTATCCAATGCTTACAGCAGAAGTAAGGCAGAGGGTAATTGATACTACTATTAAAAATCACGGAGTTTCAAATGGAGCAAAAATTTTAGCAAAATATATTCTTCCGAATGGAAAAAATATCAAGGAAGTTTGTAGAGAAAAAAACATTCCCTCTTCAATGGCGTATATACTTTTTAAACATTATGGACCAGAACAAGCTCTTTCTTGGATTGAAAGTTATAAAGAAAAAATTTCAGCATTAGAACGAGAATTTTCTCGCTTGTTTCCAAATATAACAAAATTTGAAAAGCGCGCTATTCCAGATAAACATTATCGTCCTGATTTTAAAATATCTGATAATATTTTTATAGATGTAGATGGTTTGTTATGGCATAGTGAGTTTTATAAAAAGAATAATTATCATTTAATTAAAAGACAAATTTTTGAACAAAATAAATTAGAAATATTACAATTTAGACAAGATGAAATAATTAAAAAACCGTCTATTGTAAAATCTATAATCAATTCTAAGTTACAAAAAAACAATAAAATTTTTGCTAGAAAATTAAATATTAAAGAAATTTCACAAAAAGATGCAGATATTTTTTTAGAAAAAACACATTTGATGGGTAGTATCCGTGGTACATCAAATGTAGCACTAGTTGATAATTTTGGAAATATTCTTAGTTTTATGTCTTATAAAAGAAAAAAAGACGAAACCTTAGAAATAGCAAGATTTTCATCTGAATTGAATATAACCGTTGTTGGCGGATTATCTAAATTATTGAGTTATATAATAAAAAAAACTAACCCAAAACGAATAGAATCATGGGTTGATCTTAGATATGCTAATGGTAATTCTTTATTATCTCTTGGATTTTTAAAAGAAAAGGTTACATTAGGATGGAAATGGACTGATGAATATAATACATTTAATCGCCTTCACTGCAGAGCTAATATGGATCATAGGGGGTTAACTGAAAAAGAGCATGCAAAAGAAATGAAATTAGTTAAAATTTATGATGCAGGACAAGCACTTTTTGTAAAATACCTTTAACAACTATATATAGATAGTTTTTCTCGGACTTTCCCAAAGTTCGGCTATTCAGTGCCCCTGTGTTATAACTCTATCCCACTGAGGTTATAATCAGGGGTTTTTCTATAATTTCAAGTATTTATCCCATATATAACAGAATAATCATACATTTAACAACTATATATAGAACCTTTTTGTCTTGGAGTGTACCATTCCCAATATTACAATTCAAGGTACTGTTATAGCTTTTCCCAATTCTGGATCATCTCCAGATTGGTCGCCAGCTGTCATTCAGTTTGCTGAAGCTGTATCTAATGCGTTGAGCACGTCTACTGGACCTGCTGATGTTGCCCAACAAGTGCTTACCCTTGATTCCTATAATCCTGGCACTAATGTGCTTATTCCCAATCTGACATTCTCTACCGCTCTTGTCAGAGCTGCTTATATTAAGTATTCAGTAATAAGATCAACTAGTTCTATGACTGTTGCTGAAGCTGGCAATATTATGATGGTTTATAATCCTTCCCTGGGTTCAGGTCTCAAATGGGAAATGGATAGAAACTATGTTCAAGATGCAAGCATTACCTTTTCTGTCTCAGATACCGGACAAGTTCAATTCTCAACTGGAACATTAAGCGGTACCGGGCATACAGGCACCCTTACCTATTCTGCCCAAGCTTTATTGCAAACCTAATAAGGACAAATAATAAATGGCTACCGGTTTTAATAAGCAGTTTAACGGACAAAATCTTGTTCCACAAAACACTATAGCGCCATCTAGCAATGGCGATATGCGTTATAATTCAGCAACAAATAAAGTTGAGCTTTATAATGGAGCAGTTGATCCTCTTGTAACCGAAGCTGATACTGCAACGCTTACTAATAAAACCATTGCAGCTGGAAGCAATACGATTAGTGGTCTTGTTAATGCTAACCTCAGCGGATCTGCTGCAATTACGAATGCCAATCTCAATCAGATGGCAGCTAATACCATTAAGGGCAACAATACTGGGAGTTCTGCTACCCCTACTGATCTAACTGTTGCTCAGGTCAACACTCTTCTTGGTACCATTCAAACAATTGGTACTATTGATTCTGAAGGTACTCCATCTGCCAATGCTCTTACAATCAGCGGAACTAGTATTATTGCCCAAAGTGCATCTGGAACTGCCACTGGCATGGTCAATCAATCAACTCAAAGTTTTGCAGGTGCCAAAACTTTTAATACCTCAGTTAGTACGCCATTTGCACATGTAACAAGCGGTATAGATTCTCCTTCTTATCAAGTTAATGGCACTGGTGGCAATGCTACAATTCAATCAGCAAGTGGAACCACCACTTCATATACTGTATATATGCCTGCAGCGCAAGCAACGGCAGGAAATCAAACTCTGCTTAATGATGGTTCGGGCAACTTAACTTGGTCTACTCCAACGCCAAGCACAAGTACCGCCACTGCAGCAGGAACTACTACCCTTAATTCCTCCAGCACTTATAATCAATATTTTACTGGATCTACTACCCAAACGGTAAAACTTCCAGTTGCCACCACAATGATTGCTGGACAATCATTTTCTATTACCAATCAAAGCACCGGCATCGTTACGGTTCAGACCTCAGGTCTTAATACGGTTCAAGCAATGGGTTCAAATACCAATTTGCTTATTACTTGTGCCAATACAGCAGGTGGTACAGGAACCGCCTCTTGGACTTGGGTTTATACTGCAATTGACACCGGACTTACTCTCACGAACCCAATGACTACCGGTGGTGACACTATCTATGGTGGAGCAGGCGGAACTGCCACTCGCCTCGCCAATGGAACCTCTGGGCAAGTCATGCAGTCATCTGGAGGCACTTCAGCGCCTGTCTGGGCAACCATTCCTGGCAATACGACGATTGTTAAAGCCCCCACCTATCAAATCTTCACTTCTGGTACTTCTGCAACCTACACTCGCCCAAGCTCTCCTTCTCCTATTCTCTTGAAAGTCCGAATGGTCGGAGGCGGAGGAGGCGGTGGAGCAAACGGCACTGGCACGAGTGTGGCTCCTACGGCCGGATCGCAAACTAGTTTTGCCGGAGCGACGACTCCGGGCGGCGGGGCCGCTGCGAACAACGTTATCTCTGCCGGCTCCGGAGCGTCGGCCGGATTCTTGAACGGATACTCGGGCATCGCCCTTGCCGGCGCCACTGGATCTTATCCGGTGGCAAACGGCCTATCGACTTATGCGCCATCAGGCGGCGCTGGCGGGAATTCGGCCTTTGGCGGAGGCGGCGGAGCCAACTTTGCGGGAGGCAACGGAACGACTGCCGGAGCCAACACTGGCGGAGGAGGCGGCGGCGCAGGCGCTTTCACTGCCTCTTATCTCAATTCAGGCGGGGGAGGAGCAGGGGCATATACTGAGGTCTATATTACCTCACCCGCAAGTACTTATACTTATACTGTAGGTGGTGGGGGCAATGGTGGCACTGCCTCTGGCGGAGCTTCGGGTGGATCTGGTGCAGCCGGCATCATCATCGTTGAGGAGATTTATCAATAATGACACAGTACTTAGTCACCTTAACTTATGCAGATTCTTCAACCTTCTTGGTGGGAGCATTTT
>CAIYZI010000656.1 GCA_903930665.1 uncultured beta proteobacterium | reverse complement strand
GGCGGCTGGAATGAAAAGGCGAACCTAGAAGTAGTCAAAACTATCTGCAGTATTTTGGATGAATTAAAACCCCGTTCAGATGGTAAGCCTTATGTTGATCAAATCACTTACGTCAAAGATCGTCCTGGCCATGATCGTCGTTATGCAATTGATGCGAGCAAAGTAGAGCGAGAGCTTGGATGGCGTGCTGCAGAAACATTTGATACCGGTATTCGTAAGACGGTGCAATGGTATTTGGATAACCCTGTATGGATCGAGGGTGTTGTGAGCGGATCTTATCGTGACTGGTTGCAAAAGCAATACAACTAATCATTTAAGAAATCTCTCAATAATCCCAATGAAAATAATCGTTTTTGGAAAAGATGGTCAACTAGGCAAAGCCTTTCGAGGCTTGTTTGATGGCATCCTCTCTGCATCCTCTCTCGATGATTTGATTGTTGCCTATGTTGGTCGCGCCGAATGTGATTTAAGTGATGCAGCTGCTATTACTCAAATCCTGGAAAGTTTTCAACCGGATTTAATCATCAATGCGTCTGCTTACACGGCAGTCGACAAAGCGGAAACTGAAGTTGATCTTGCTTATACTGTAAATGCTAGAGCTCCTGAGGTGATGGCTCAGTTCGCTGCACAATATGGTGCTACCTTTTTACATTATTCAACAGACTATGTTTTTGATGGCAGTAAGTGTGGCTCTTATGTTGAGGATGACCTACGCAACCCTTTAGGCATTTACGGAAAAAGCAAAGCAGCTGGCGAAGAAGCCATCGCCAAAGCTTTTGAGAAATCTACAAGTGGGCAATATGCCATTTTTCGCACAAGCTGGGTTTATGGTGATGGCGGAAATTTTATTCGGACGATTTTACGTTTGGCTAAAGATCGTGAAGAGCTCAAAATTATTCATGATCAACATGGCGTTCCCACGAGCGCTGATTGGCTTGCAAGAGTGAGCTTGAGTCTAGTCTTAAGTAACCAGCATAAATTAAACAAGTTCCCATCGGGCACTTATCACGCCGTTCCCGATGGCGAGACAACTTGGCATGGTTTAGCCTGCTTAGCCGTACAAAGTGCCCTTGATGCGGGCGTTGCTTTAAAAGCAAGCCCTTCAACAATTAAGCCAATTTTAGCGGTGCAATATCCTTTGCCTGCTCCTAGGCCGATGAACTCACGTATGCAAACGTTTAAATTAAAGAGTGCATTGACTAAGCAGTTGGCTGATGGTTATAGCTCTTATAATGACGCAACAGATGCCTCAGTCTTTCCTGCATGGGATGTAATGGTTCAAGAGTATGTGGCCAAATTGGCTGCAGAGGGTTTAATTTAATTCTTTCCGCATATGGGTTTTGATTGCGGTGACATAAGGTGAATTTGCAATGACGGTAAATCGTAAAGGTATTATTTTGGCAGGTGGGTCTGGAACCCGTTTATACCCTGTCACTCAAGCAGTTTCTAAACAGCTGATGCCGGTATATGACAAGCCAATGGTCTACTACCCCTTAACCACCTTAATGCTCGCTGGTATTCGCGATATTTTGCTGATTTCTACGCCACACGATACTCCGCGTTTTGCCGAGCTCTTGGGCGATGGTTCTCAATGGGGTCTTAATATCGAATATTGCGTCCAACCTTCTCCAGATGGTTTGGCACAGGCTTTCACCCTTGGTAAAAATTTCGTTGGAAACAATCCAAGCGCTCTAGTACTTGGTGACAATATTTTTTATGGCCATGAGCTAGTGGATCAACTTAATAGTGCTCATGAAAGAAGTGTAGGTGCTTCGGTATTTGCTTATCATGTCAATGACCCAGAGCGCTATGGGGTAGTGGAGTTTGATAAGGACTACAAAGCACTTTCAATTGAAGAAAAACCCCTCAAGCCCAGAAGTAACTATGCGGTAACGGGCTTATATTTTTACGATAATCAAGTTTGTGACATTGCTTCATCTATTAAACCTAGTGCACGTGGCGAGCTTGAAATTACCGATGTCAATCGTGTATATCTAGAAAATAATGAACTCAGTGTGGAGATCATGGGTCGAGGATTTGCATGGCTTGATACCGGTACTCATGATTCACTATTGGATGCGGCAGGATTTATTGCAACATTGCAAAAGCGCCAAGGCTTAATGGTTGCTTGCCCAGAGGAAATTGCATATCGCCAGGGCTGGATTAATGCCGAGACAGTGCAGAAAGTCGCCGCACAATTAAGTAAAAATAGTTATGGTCAGTATTTGAGCAAAATTCTGAATGAGCTCAATACCTCTGCTCAACCTATTTCTCTCTCCCATAAGAAGGTGGGTTAATGTCAGCTAATCTATCTCATCCTAAACTTCAACTTACTGCTACAGCTATTCATGATGCGTATGTTGTTGAGCCTAAGGTATTTGGTGATGAGCGAGGCTGGTTTACCGAGTCTTTCAATGCGCAAGATTTCGCAGATGCAACCGGCTTGAATGTTCAATTCGTTCAAGATAACCATTCGTTTTCTCGTCAATGGACGTTGCGTGGTTTGCATTATCAGTTAGAGCACACCCAAGGTAAGTTGGTCCGTGTAGTAGCTGGTAGTGTTTTTGATGTTGCTGTAGATATCAGAAAAGATTCGCCAACGTATGGCAAGTGGGCTGGTATTGAGCTAAGCGCTCAAAATCATCGTCAACTCTGGATTCCTGCGGGTTTAGCTCATGGATTTTTGGTCCTGTCGGAAACTGCCGAGTTCTTATATAAAACCACTGACTACTATCACCCGCAAAGTGAGGCGTGCTTAGCTTGGAATGATTCTACCGTTGGCATAGAGTGGCCATTACCGTCTGGCATTTTGCCTAATATGAATGCCAAGGATGCTGCTGGCTTATCGTGGGATACGGCTCCAAAGTTTTAGTGGTTTTCTAAAAGATAAGATAATGCTTGGATGAGCAACTTATCTGCCCACCATCCCAAAATCTTATTAGTCAAACTTTCCTCCTTGGGGGATGTATTGCACAATTTACCAATTGTGTGGGATCTGCGTCAGCGCTTGCCGAATGCGCAAATAGATTGGGTAGTCGAGGAAGGTTATGTTCATCTGCTCAAACCTTTACTTTCTAAAGAGGGATTTAGGGGTATCGATCGCATCATCCCCTTTGGCCTTCGCCGTTGGAAGAAAGACCTATTCAATGTTCAAACCTGGAAACAATTCTTTGCTTTTAGAAAGCTCCTGCGCCAAAGTGCTTATGACGTCATTATTGAGACCCAGGGCTTATTAAAATCCGCCTTAGTTTGTGCATTAGCAAACAAAAGTCCTGATGCCGTAGTTGCGGGCCTGGCTAATGCGACGGAGTATTCTGGCTACGAGCCTATAGCCCGTTATTTTTACAATCAATCCGTACAGGTGCCAACCCAATGTCATGCGGTAGATCGTTCCCGCGAGGTGATGTCATCCGCATTAGATTTGCCTTCATTAAGTCGTATAGAGGCCCCCCAGTTTTATCCTCCATCTTTTGCGAATGATCTCCAAGCAAGCTCGCTTGAGGGTTTACATCAACCCTATGTTCTATGCTTTCATTCAACGGCCAGGGAAGCTAAACGCTGGTCTAGCGAAAATTGGATTACTCTTGGACAAGAAATTGCCCGTCGTGGTGTTCAAATAGTGTTGCCCTGGGGTAATGCTGCAGAGAAGGCGGTGAGTATTGAACTTGCAGCGCAGATTCCGGGCTCATTGGTGCCTCGGGCATTCTCAATAGAAGAGGCATTCTCCATTATTGCTGGCGCGGCTCTAACGGTTGGCGTAGATACTGGATTGACGCATTTAGCTGCTGTCTTGGGTAGACCAACAGTGGAGATTTACTGCGATTCCCCTCTTTGGAAAACCGAAGGATATTGGTCGGAAAATATTTGTAATTTGGGGGATATGCAAGCACCCCCAAGTTCAAGTGAGGTTATTAGTGCCTCACTATCTTTGCTCAATAAATCAGGCGTTCAAACCTAACGTAATAAAGCGTTAATGGCTAGCAAGTCCTCGTCAGATAAAGTTGAGGCGCTAGCTTTCAGTCTGAGGGCATTGAGAACGGTGTTGTAGCGTGCCTGCTGCAATTGTGAGCGAGTGGTAAATAAAGTATCTACCGCGATCAATACATCAATATTAATTAAAGTTCCCACCTGGAATCCCAGTTTGCTTGATTCCACAGCAGACTCAGAGGAACGCTCAGCAGCTTCATAGGCTTTGACACTAGCCAATCCACCATAAAAACCTGTAAAAGCCGCGCGCGTATTTTGTGCGGCAGTTCGGCGGGCGTTGTCATAGTTCGCTTTGGCTGCATCAAGCAACGCAGCATTTTGTCGAATGACTGAGTTGTTAAATCCGCCCGACACAAGTGGAATGGTCATTTGCAAGCCCAAGGTATTGTTATATACATTGGTTTGTGAAGGTTGATAGCTATTGGGGGTACCGTTAGAAGTGTTGTATCCACTAGTCCCAACCAAATTGACTGATGGGTAATTTAAAGCCTGTGAGGCGCGATAGGTGCTCTCAGCCAAACTCACTGATAGCTGGCCTGCAAGCACTTTAAAGTTCGCTGCCTCAGTTTGGTTAACCCAATCATCTAATGTTTGGCCAGGAGGTAATTGCGGATTTACGCTGTCAGCAATAGGATAGCCTTTGCTATCCTTGTTTTTGCTACGTGGATCTTTAAGTACGCCATCAATTTTTGCTTCTTTAAGCAGAGGTTTTAGTGGCCCAACTGGGTGACCGACCAATTGCTCCAATACCCCCTTTTTCACTACTAGATCTGCCTGCGCAATGACTTCTTGGGAGCTCGTTAAATCATAGCTTGCTTGGGCAGTATTCACATCCACAATGGTTGCTAAGCCAGCATCAAACTTTGCCTGAGCAACATCAAGCTGTTGCTTGATAAGGGTTTTCTTATTGCGATAAAGGGCGACGTTATCTTGGCTGGTGAGTGCATCAAAGTAAGCTTGCGATACTCGTAGGATTAAATCTTGCTGCGCCTGAAAGAAATTCATATCAGCAATTTTGGTATTTAAGTCACCTTGCTTAAATGCCTCTAAGGCAGCGATGTTAAAGACTGGCTGGGTTAAGGTAACCGTGTAGTTTTTTTGATCAAAAACCCTTGAATTTCCTGGTGCTGCAGCTACTACGGTACTGCCTACACCATGTTGGTAGTAGCGGGTTCCGCCAGGTGTTGCATTAGCCTGTGGGAGTAGCAGTGATAAGCCTTGCCAAAAGAGTTCTTTACTAGCCTGGTAGTTAAAGCGAGCAGCATTTAAAACCGGATCGCTAAAGGCAGCATCCTGATAAAGCTCAATCAGATCACTTAATTGACCTTGGTTTCGTCCAGCATCTTTATTGTTATTTAAATAAGAGGGCGTTGCAGTATTGGGTACTGCTAATTTAGTAGGATCAATCAGCTGTGGCGGCTTATCAAGGCCAATGAGGGATTGAGCGTTCAGAGGCGTTGGTAGTGAAGAGGGTGCGCCACTTGCGCTTTGTGCAAAAACATCCAAGGTCACAGTATTGATGGCGAGCGCCTGACTCAGGATTAAACCAAAGGTAGTTAGTTTGGAGAGGCGAAGGCGCACTGGAGTCATCTAAATCGGATACTTTTCTATGTGGCATGAAGTTTAAGGCCAAATCGCACAAACTGCCTATTTGTGGGTAATTTTCTCAATTCTGCTTGTTCTGCTGTTCTGCCTATAAAATTCAGAACATGGATATTATTTTGATCATTAAAGCAGTCATTCTTGGGGTGGTAGAGGGCTTAACGGAGTTTTTGCCGATCTCTAGTACGGGTCATCTGATTTTGGTGGGGGATTTGCTCAATTTCAATGATGACAAGGGCAAAGCCTTTGAAGTCATTATCCAGTTCGGTGCAATTTTGGCGGTTTGCTGGGAGTTTCGTGAAAAGCTCCTTAAGGTAGCCTCATCACTAACGACTAGCGCCATTTCTCGGCGCTTTGTTTTGAACCTGATTATTGCTTCGATTCCAGCGATGGGATTGGGTTTTGTATTTAGTAAATCGATCAAGGCTGTCTTATTTGCACCGATTCCAGTGGCTACCGCTTTTATCGTGGGTGCCCTTGTTATTTTTTGGGCTGAACGACGCCAGCAGCACTTGAGTCCATCAGAAAAAAATATTCACACCGTGGATGATCTGACCTATCTTGATGCATTAAAGGTAGGTATCGCTCAATGCGCTGCCTTGATTCCTGGTACATCTCGCTCTGGAGCTACGATCATTGGAGGTATGTTGTTTGGACTGCCTCGTGCTGTTGCCACTGAATTTTCTTTCTTTTTGGCGATACCTGTCATTGGTGGGGTAACAGCTTATGAACTCCTTAAACTATGGCAGTCTCCTGTTTCATTTTCAGGGGGGTTCGGCATAGTAATTTTGATTGGTTTTATCGCTGCTTTTATTTCCGCTTTTATCTGTGTACGCTGGCTACTTCATTATGTCGCGCACCACAATTTTGTTCCTTTTGCGTGGTACCGAATCGTCTTTGGTTTACTGGTTTTGTTTAGTGCATATAGTGGTTTAGTGGCTTGGTCACATTAATTTAAAAATCAGAATTTAACTTGTACTCAATAGATTGAAAAATAGATGATGGATGCTTCAATTGATGCAATTACCAATAATATTCAGCTGGCTTTAGCCCCAGTATTTTTATTGACTGCGGTCGCTACTCTGCTTAACGCTATCTCAACTCGCCTTGCTCGTTCAGTTGATCGGATGCGCTCTATTTTGCAGAAAATTCAAGAGGGCCACATTACTGATGAACCGACCTTAAATCGGATGCAAATTGAGGCGACCGAAGCTAAAAGACGGGGGCGTTTATGTACAGTCGCCATTTTCTTTGATGTGCTCAGTGGCATTTTTATTTCTCTAACAGTTTTAGAGCTCTTTTTCTTTCAAGCTGGAGCGGTACGCTCTTTGCAAACCAGTTTTGTTATTTGGACTTTTGTTCTTGGCTTGATGTCTTTTATGACATCCTTGTCCATTATTTTGGGTGAACTGGTTTATGCATATTATTCAGCTGGTTGGTATGTTGCTCCAAGGAAGTAAGTTTTTATAACAATTGAACGCACAAGTGAATTTAAATAGAACTGACCGCATTCGCTCTTTTGTCTTGAGGGCTGGGAGAACGACTGCTGGACAACAACGGGCAATTGAAGAGTTGGGTCCGCAGTTCTTGTTACCCTTTCAAGAAACGCAGCTCAATTTGCAAGAAGCTTTTGAGGGATCTGACCATCCCAAGATTTTAGAGATTGGTTTTGGCATGGGTGAGACCACTGCAAAGATTGCAGCCTTGCGGCCAGAGGATGATTTTCTGGCGATTGAAGTACATCCACCAGGTGTTGGTGCACTCCTAAAATTGATTGGCGAGCAAAGTATTTCCAATTTAAGATTGATTCGCCACGATGCAGTAGAAGTGTTAGAAAAAATGATTGCGCCCAACTCTTTAGATGGCATTCATATCTACTTTGCCGATCCTTGGCATAAGAAACGCCATCACAAGCGTCGCTTAATTCAGGCGGAATTCGTTAAGCTTCTAGTGTCCAGGTTAAAGCCTGGTGCTTACCTGCATTTAGCTACCGATTGGCATAACTATGCCGAGCAAATGCTCTTGGTTTTAAATGCACAAGACTCACTTCAAAATACCGCAACTACTCAGGTACAGATTGAAACTTTTCAGGTTGCCGATACTGCAAAGAGCGATGAGACTTCAAAAGAATTTAAACCCACGCTTGATCAGTTGAGTGGTCTACAAGCAGGCTATGCCGAGCGTCCTGCATATAGACCGATTACGAAATTTGAAAATCGTGGCTTAAAACTTGGCCACGGTGTTTGGGATTTGGTTTATAAAAAACTCTAAGAAATACGGACATTAAAGTCCAATGCAAACGTATTTCATCTCAAGGTATTCATCCATTCCAAAGACGCTACCTTCGCGTCCCATGCCGGATTGTTTGATGCCTCCAAAGGGGCCAACCTCATTAGAAATGATTCCAGAGTTGACGCCCACAATGCCGTATTCCAAACTTTCGGCAACTTTCCAGATGCGCCCAATATCGCGACTATAAAAATACGAAGCTAGTCCAAACTGACTGCTGTTCGCTAGCTTAATAGCCTCTTCATCATCATCAAATGGAATGATTGGCGCTACTGGGCCAAAAGTCTCCTCATAAGTAATGAGCATGTCGCTAGTAACATTAGCCAGAATAGTGGGCTCATAAAAAGTTCCACCCAATGCAGAGCGCTTACCACCTGCTATTAATTTGGCGCCCTTACTGAGGGCATCAGCAACATGCCTTTCCACTTTTTCTAGGGCCGCCGCTTCTATTAATGGGCCTTGGGTAACACCAGCCTCTAAGCCATTACCTACTTTGATTGCTTCAATAGCTTTGGCAAACTTTTTAACAAAGAGATCATGAACTTTTTTGTGAATATAAAAGCGATTTGCACAAACGCAGGTTTGACCGGAGTTACGATACTTCGATGCAATCGCACCTGCAACAGCCGCATCAATATCAGCATCTTCAAAAACGATAAAAGGAGCATGCCCTCCCAGTTCTAAGGCCAACTTCTTGACCGTAGGGGCACATTGATTCATGAGAATGCGACCTACTTCAGTCGATCCTGTAAAGGAGAGGTGGCGGACCGTTGGTGATGCGCACAAAGTTTTGCCGATGGCGATCGATTGCTCAGCATCCGCAGTCAATATATTGATAACGCCTTTGGGAATGCCAGCGCGCACAGCAAGCTCGGCTAGGGCTAGGGCTGATAAAGGGGTGAGTTCTGCAGGCTTAATAACGATCGTGCAACCAGCAGCCATTGCAGGGGCAATTTTGCGGGTGATCATCGCAATTGGAAAGTTCCAAGGGGTAATC
>CAIYZI010000655.1 GCA_903930665.1 uncultured beta proteobacterium | reverse complement strand
CTTCGCTCATCAACCGCTACCCGCGTATCCTGGTTGCTACGTGAATATCATCACTTTCTTACTGATACTGATAACTTCAAACATAAATTAAGTCTACTGACTTCTCGGTATGGGAAGGTGCAAATAGAGAGCTGGAATGAAGCTATTGAGGCTGGCAATTTTGATGACTTAGTTGAAGAGTTATTGGTCATGCACTATGACCCTTCGTATCAATCTTCCATCAAGCGCAATTTCCCCCATTACGATGAGGATTTCTTTGTTGAACTAAATGACGATAGTGATCAGTCTTTCCAACAAGCAGCTCAAGCGATTCTTGAAAAAGTGAGTTAGTCATATGACCATCGGACGCCGCCATCACCGTTACTACGATCTCCTTTTAACGGCTTTTGTTGTCGTGTTGCTGTGTTCAAACTTTATTGGAGCAGGTAAAGCGGCTGTTATTCATTTGCCCTATTTTGGTAATTTTGCTTTTGGCGGTGGCGTACTGTTTTTTCCTATTGCCTATTTTTTTGGTGATGTCTTAACGGAAGTGTATGGATATTCCTATGATAGAAGGGCGGTTTGGGCGGGTTTTGCCGCATTAGCATTTGCCGCCATCATGGCTCAAATTGTGATTGCTTTACCTCCTGCACCAGGTGTGTACATGGAGAAGTATCAACAAGGCCTAGAAACTGTTTTTGGCAATTCTTGGCGAATTGCCCTGGCATCCATGATGGCATTTTGGTGTGGTAGCTTCACCAATAGTTACGTCCTGGCAAAAATGAAGATTTTGACTAAAGGTCGATTTCTTTGGATGAGGACCATAGGCTCTACAGCGATTGGTGAGCTCATCGACTCCTCCTTGTTTTATATGCTCGCCTTCTACGGCATCTGGTCAACCCAGCAGGTGGTAGAAGTGGCTTTAGCTCAATATGTCCTCAAAACCTCCTGGGAGGTCCTAGCTACCCCCTTAACGTATTTCCTCGTTAACCTCCTCAAGCGTAAAGAAAATGAGGATTATTACGATACACACACAAATTTCACGCCATTTAGAGTCAAAGTGTGAGTTTGGCCGTAAAAGGGCCTTAAAACCGTTAAAATAACGCTCTTTGCGTACTTGCAGTTAGTTGTAGCAAGTTTGCCGATTCATTCAATATCAGAAAGCTAGAAAACATCCGTGCTGTCCGCATCTAATATCACCATGCAGTTTGGGGCAAAGCCCCTGTTTGAAAATATTTCCGTCAAGTTTGGCGGCGGCAATCGCTACGGCCTGATTGGCGCCAATGGTTGCGGCAAATCTACTTTTATGAAAATTTTGGGTGGCGAACTTGAGCCTACCAGTGGAAATATCAGCTTAGACCCAGGGATTCGTTTGGGTAAATTACGCCAGGATCAATTTGCCTACGAAGACATTCGCGTTTTAGATGTTGTGATGATGGGTCACGAAGAAATGTGGAAGGCGGCTTCTGATCGTGATGCCATTTACGCCAATCCAGATGCAACCGATGAAGATTACATGCGCGCTGCAGAGCT
Source organism: uncultured beta proteobacterium (assembly GCA_903930665.1). GTDB lineage: Bacteria > Pseudomonadota > Gammaproteobacteria > Burkholderiales > Burkholderiaceae > Polynucleobacter. The sequence goes on along the minus strand of CAIYZI010000655.1, from coordinate 893 downwards.
TGAGGGCAAATATGCTGAGTACGGCGGTTACACCGCTGAAGCTAAAGCAGGTGAATTGCTCTTGGGTATTGGTATTCCAATTGATCAACACAATGGTCCAATGAGCAATGTTGCTCCTGGTTGGAAATTACGCGTTTTACTTGCCCAGGCTTTGTTCTCAGATCCAGACGTATTGTTGTTAGATGAGCCAACCAATAACTTGGATATTCACTCCATTCATTGGCTTGAAGATATTCTCAATGACATCAAGAGCACGATTGTGATCATTTCTCATGACCGCCATTTTTTAAATCAAGTCTGCACACATATGGCCGACATGGATTTTGGAACACTTAAAGTCTATCCCGGAAATTACGATTCCTATATGCTTGCCTCTGTTCAAGCACGTGCTCAGCAAATGAGTTCAAACGTAAAAGCAAAAGAGAAGATTGCTGAACTTCAGGCTTTCGTTGCACGATTTTCTGCAAATGCTTCAAAAGCCCGCCAGGCGACTTCACGTCAAAAGCAATTAGAGAAAATTGAAATCACTGAAGTCAAACCTTCTTCACGTCAAAACCCCTTTATTCGCTTTGACTCAGAGAAGAAGCTTCACAACATGGCAGTTGAATGCAATGGCTTGACCAAGGCATTTGACAGGGTGATTTTCAAGAACTTAAAGTTGAGTATTCGTGCTGGTGAAAAGATTGCCATCATTGGTCAAAACGGCGCTGGTAAAACCACGCTTTTGAAATGCATATTGAGCAAGCGTTTTGGCGGTATTCCTGCAGATAGCGGTGATGTAAAGTGGGCTGAGAATGCTAATGTAGGTGTAATGCCACAGGACAATACTGAGCTCTTCGCTAAAGATGAGACTTTGATGGATTGGATGAATGCTTGGCGCTATACCGGTGATG
>CAIYZI010000654.1 GCA_903930665.1 uncultured beta proteobacterium | reverse complement strand
GGGACGTAAAAACAAGAAATAATCTTGGGAAATCTTTCGGCTCTGGTTTCAAATACGCAACAAAAAGAAATCCTGACATAAATTACGCTTATATTGTATTTTATACAGACTTCATCGAATTCGCATTGCAGCGAGCGAAAGAGAATCAAATTAGCAATGAGAAGTTATCTTGGGAAGATGCGTCAGAGCATTCGAATTTTGACTGTAGTACTTTACCAATTTCAACGCACTTCGATTCCAGGAAGAACAACATCAAGGATCTGAAGTCAGATCTTAAAGCATGGATTGAACATAAATTGGGAATGCGCCCACGCATTATTCACAGAAGCGGAAGGAGCTATCAAGACTCAATGGAAATTGCAGGGTGGGGTGCCGATAGTTTTTACATTAATGAGATTTCCGCCATAAAATATGACATTGTTGTCTTACTCTTTTTTGAGGGTGACGATGTATACAAGATTTATTCATATCTCGTGTCCGATCGCAGCAAGATTAAGTGGAAACAAAAGAAAATTGCTACTAAGTCAGGTGGTGTTGTGATCAATTTTGATCCAAGGACACTTCAGGACTCGTTTAAATTTACGAGCATCGATAACTTCAAGCAAACGTATGGGCAAAAATTATGAAAATGGATGTATCTCATACTTGGTACAAATGATATATACAGATCGGACTAATAATAGATAGGGAGAGATTTATGCGATGCTCTAACTGCGGCGTGGAAAGCGAAATAGGCAAAAAGTTTTGCATTAAGTGTGGGAGTAAGCTCTTGCATGATGACTGTGCTATGGTTGGTGTTTCATCACCTGAAGATATTAAAAAAATAACACCTCAAAGCACAAATTTGCCGCGGATGAAATCGGACCGGCCTGTGGAATCAAATCGATCTAGAGCGGGAAATAATTCAATTGTAAATGAAGGTACTCAGATAGTAAATTCTGACAGTCTCCAACGCGAGCACGCTAACAAATTAAATACTAGAGTTGGGCGCCAATCCAATGATGTATCTTATGTGAAGGCATCAAAACGAGGGCGGCTCAATACTTGGATGCGAATAACTTTCGGGTTCATGATAGTCATAGCTTGCAGCTATTTTCTTCTTTCCTATAAGGAAAATGGCACGGGTAATGCGACTAACCCCAACTCCGAGCAACACACACCGGTTGCGGAGGCTCCTACAAATGCCTCACCAAATAATGCTATGGCAAGCCTCGAGTCATTATTGGCATCCATGTTGAAGGGAGCTAAAGAGGAGAACCAATCCTATATCGACTCGGGTTTAAGCGGCATAAACACAATGGCAGTGCCGAGGCGCGGCGATCGCAAAACTGCGCGAGCCGCCAACGATCTAGGTTTGGCCGCTTTGAAGTCAGAAAATTATCCTGAAGCGATTCAGAGATTTAGAGATGCGTCCTCAGCCGATCCAAGTGACCAAGAAGTCTTGAACAATTTGGGATACGGGCTTCTAAAGGCCGGAAAAAATAGCGAAGCTGAATCTGCGTTTAAGGCCTCTTTAGGAATGAACCCTCAGC
>CAIYZI010000653.1 GCA_903930665.1 uncultured beta proteobacterium | reverse complement strand
CGGTGTACTTGCAGCGGATACAGGATTCGGTGACAACGTAAGTCATGATGTTTTAGGTTTAAATGCCCAAGGTGAATGGGCTAACAAGTTATAAAAACTCAATTTTAGCTGAAATAGCCTGTTTTTCAGGCAAAAAGGTCAATTTACTTCAGGTAAAGTTACCCATATGAATACAAGCCCCCAATCTGAAGCTGCCCACGCCATCCAAGCCACCCAAGCAAGAACGCCTAAACCTAAGATTTTGGTTGCTAGAGCTATTTTTCCTGAAGCTTTAGCCCGATTGGAGGAGGATTTTGAGGTTCAATCTAATCAGGCTGATCAGATTTTGACCTCAGAAGAGCTTAAGAGAGCGTTATCAGAGGTGGCGGGTGCCTTGGTTACCGGTAGTGAGCGAATTGATGCTCAATCCTTAGCTAATGCTCAGAATTTGAAGGTGGTCTCCAATATTTCAGTTGGTTATAACAATTTTGATGTACCAGCAATGACTGCTGCTGGTGTGATGGCAACCAATACACCTGATGTTCTTACGGATACCACTGCAGATTTTGGTTTTGCTTTATTGATGGCTACTGCTCGTCGTATTACTGAGTCCGAGCATTGGGTTCGCGCAGGTAAATGGGGTCAATGGTCGATTGTTAACAATCCCCTTGGCATGGACTTGCATCACAGTACTTTGGGTATTATTGGGATGGGTCGCATCGGCCAAGGTATTGCTAAGCGTGCTTTAGGTTTTGGTATGAAGGTGATTTATCACAATCGCAGTCGCTTGCTTGAGGCTGACGAAAAGGCCTGTGGCGCTTCCTATGTGTCTAAGGAGGAATTACTAAAGACTGCTGACCATGTAGTTTTGGTCTTGCCATATACCCCCGAAAATCATCACACCATTGGTGCAAAATAAATTGGCTTGATGAAGCCTACGGCGACTTTGATCAATATCGCGCGAGGTGGAATTGTTGATGATTTTGCTTTGGCTCAAGCGCTCAAAACTGGAAAGATCTTTGCTGCAGGCTTAGATGTGTTCGAGGGTGAGCCCAAGGTTATCCCAGAATTACTTGAATTAAGTAATGTTGTATTAGCTCCTCACATTGCAAGCGCTACAGAAAAAACACGTAGAGCAATGGTAGATTTGGCGATCGAAAATTTGCGCGCGGCTATTGGTGGGAAGCAGCCACCAAGCTTAATTAATGCAGAAGTTAATGCAGAAGTGATTCGGTCTTAAGTTATTGAGCGGGGCCGTCATACTCAAGGCCGATAAAAAAATTACTCGGCTTCGATTTCTTCTGGTAGTTCTCTGAGGGCTAATTCAATTCCACCAAATTTAGCGGCTACCCAGTTATAAACTTTACAAGCAATCCAAAGTAAAGCAAAACCAAGTAACGCATTCAGAATTAGGGCGGAAAGCACTGTGAATCCTGGAATGGCGCCATCTCTAATAAAGGCTACAAATAAAGCTAACAAGACGATTGGAACGGAAAAGCATAGATAAACCAAAACCAGAGTTTTGGCTGTATGCATTGGGTCGAGGAAGACAATTTCTTTTTTGGTTAATTTCATAATGGAGCAATCTTAAAGCAGTCCTTCGAAAAGCGCCACATCTACCCATTCACCAGCTGCTACAT
>CAIYZI010000652.1 GCA_903930665.1 uncultured beta proteobacterium | reverse complement strand
GTATGGGTGGTATTGGTACCAGTATTTGTCAACGTCTCGCTAAAGCCGGTTTTAAGGTTATCGCTGGTTGTGGCCCAAATTCTCCACGTAAGGATCGCTGGCTTGCAGAGCAAAAGGAGCTAGGTTATGACTTTATCGCGTCTGAAGGTAACGTTTCTGATTGGGATAGCACTGTTGCTGCCTTCGAAAAAGTTAAAGCTGAAGTAGGTCGCGTAGATGTTTTGGTGAATAACGCCGGAATCACCCGTGATGGTGTTTTTCGCAAGATGACTCCGGATCAATGGAAGGCTGTGATTGATACCAACTTGAACTCTTTGTTTAACGTGACCAAGCAAGTGGTTGATGGTATGGCTGATAACGGTTGGGGTCGCATTATCAATATCTCCTCTGTAAATGGTCAAAAAGGCCAATTTGGTCAATCTAACTATTCCACGGCTAAAGCGGGTCTGCACGGATTCACGATGGCTTTGTCACAAGAGTTGGCTAGCAAAGGCGTCACTGTCAATACAGTTTCTCCTGGCTACATTGGTACGGATATGGTTAGAGCGATTCGTGAAGACGTCTTGGAAAAGATTGTTGCTGGTATTCCAGTCAAACGTCTGGGTACTCCCGACGAAATTGCCTCTATTTGCTGCTGGATTGCCTCTGATGATGGCGGTTACGCAACTGGAGCGGACTTCTCTCTAAATGGCGGTATCCATACGGGTTAAGCCTTACAAAATTGAAGTTTTTGCAGTGTACGCATCGGCATATTTACCTTTAGGTCAAACTAGAGATAAACTATGCCGATGTTGCGTTGCAGTATGAAGAATTAGGAAAAATATATGGTTACCCGTGCAAAACGAGTCGGTGAAGATCGACTTATTAAAAAGTACCCCAATCGTCGCCTCTACGATACCCAGACAAGCACTTATGTGACCCTGTCCGATATTAAGAATTTGGTAATGGCTGGTGAGGCATTCAAGGTAGTGGACGCTAAGACTGAAGACGATCTCACAAGAAGTATTCTTTTGCAGATTATTTTGGAAGAAGAGGCGGGTGGTTCACCAGTTTTCTCATCGCAAATGCTTTCGCAAATTATCCGTTTCTACGGAAACTCAATGCAAGGCTTGATGGGTAATTATTTAGAAAAGACCATGCAGTCTTTTGTCGATATTCACAATAAGCTTGGCGATCAATCTAAGGGGATGGGTTCCGGAAGTAGTCCTGAAGCTTGGGCGCAAATGCTCAACTTGCAAAATCCGTTGATGCAAGGTCTGATGGGTAGCTACATGGATTCGAGTAAAGATCTGTTTGTCAAAATGCAAGAGCAGATGCAAGGCTCACAAAATTTATTTGGGAACTTTCCGTTCTCCCCAGCAACCGCTAAATCCGATAAAGAATAGTCGTGGCTGGAAAAGTTGGTTTTGTTTCTCTGGGATGCCCTAAGGCATTGGTTGATTCTGAATTAATCCTGACGCAGCTTAGTGCTGAGGGTTATGAAACGGCAAAGGATTACACCGGCGCTGATTTGGTTGTCGTTAATACCTGTGGGTTTATTGATTCAGCGGTAGAAGAGAGTCTTGCCGCCATTGGTGAGGCGCTTGCTGAAAATGGTAGGGTGATTGTTACTGGCTGCCTTGGTGCCAGAAAAAATGCTGATGGCAGTGATCTTATCCAAAGTATTCATCCTAAGGTATTAGCCGTTACTGGGCCTCATGCAACTGAAGAGGTCATGCAGGCCATTCATTTGCATTTACCTAAGCCACACGACCCGTTTACAGACTTACTGCCTCCAATCGGGGTCAAGCTGACTCCTAAGCATTACGCTTATTTAAAGATTTCGGAAGGATGCAACCACCGCTGTACGTTTTGTATCATTCCAAGCTTACGCGGCGATCTGGTATCCCGTCCTATTGGTGAAGTCCTCCTAGAGGCCAAACGTTTATTTGAGTCAGGCGTTAAAGAATTGCTGGTGGTCTCACAAGATACCAGTGCCTATGGTGTGGATATTCAATATCGCACTGGGTTTTGGGATGGTAAGCCTGTCAAATCCCGTATGTTTGATTTGGTGAATGCGCTCAATCAAATAGCCCGAGAACATCAAGCGTGGGTGCGATTACATTATGTTTATCCTTATCCCCATGTTGATGACATCCTGCCTTTAATGGCGGAATTCTCTGAACATGGCTATGGCGTACTTCCCTATTTGGATATCCCGCTTCAACATGCTCATCCAGCTGTTTTAAAGAGAATGAAGCGTCCTGCTAGCGGTGAGAAGAATTTAGAGCGTATTCAGGCATGGCGCCTTGCTTGCCCGGATTTAGTATTGCGAAGCACCTTTATTGCTGGGTTCCCTGGGGAAACCGAGGAAGAATTCCAGTATCTGTTGGATTTCTTGGATGAAGCGCAAATTGATCGTGCTGGTTGCTTTGCCTATTCACCAGTTGAAGGTGCAACTGCCAATGATCTGGATAACCCGGTTCCAGATGCGGTACGGGAAGAGCGTCGCGCTCGCTTTATGGCTAAAGCGGAAGAAATTTCTATCAAAAGGCTTGCTAAAAAAATAGGCAAACGCGTTCAGGTCTTGATTGATCGGGTTGATGAGTCAGGTGGCATTGG
>CAIYZI010000651.1 GCA_903930665.1 uncultured beta proteobacterium | reverse complement strand
TTGTCTTGAATCTTTTGCTCAATATTGTCAATTGAATCTGTTGGCTCAACTTCTAAAGTAATTGTCTTGCCAGTTAATGTTTTAACAAAAATCTGCTCGGCAAATGCTGAAGGCGATAGGATGCAGGTTATCAATAGCAATATAAGCTTGCTCAATCGACTGCACCTAACAAATTAACTGGGGATGAAAAAGTAATTCCACTTACTTTAGAAACAATATGTAATTGATTGTTTTTTTAAGGTTTTTTTGAAATAACATCTATGGCATTCCCCCAAATTAGTAGACAGTTAATATTGTCAACAATGAATCAGAGTGACCTCCTCCCACAAACCGTCAGCTCTCAACTAGAAAAATCGACGGTGTGGTTGAACTGCAAAATGACTTGGCAAACATCGCTGGTGGGAGATCCCCCAGCGATGAATGCGATCTAAAACCATTGTAATCCTGTCTCCAGTTTTCAAGCTTCTCTTGAGCATCTTCAAGTGACATAAACCAATGGATGTTCAAACATTCGTCTCTTAAGCTGCCATTAAATGATTCAATAAAGGCATTGTCAGTTGGTCTGCCTGGCCTTGAAAAATCTAAGATGACTTGGTTGTCATAAGCCCAGCGATCGAGCGCAATGGAGATAAATTCTGGCCCATTGTCCGCTTGAATCCGCGTGGGCTTACATCTTTGCGAGACAATATGCCCCAGTAAATGCGCGACATCATCACCTCGAATGTTTTGCACGGGATAAATTGCTAAGCACTCATGGGTGTGGTTAACTATCAAAGTTAAGGCTCGAAACTTATTGCCGTTAAATAAGGCATCGGATACAAAATCCATGCTCCAGGCTTGATTGGGTCCTGTGAGTATTGGCCTCTCCATGCGATTGGCTGCTGCCTTACGACGCCTAGGCCGCTTGCACCGAAGGCTCAAGCCTTCTTCACGATATAGGCGATAGAGCCGCTTGTGATTAACCACCCAACCATCTCTGCGAATCAGAATGTACATCCGCCTAAATCCATACCGAATACGAGTTCGAGCAATCTCCTGCAATCTTGCCTTCAGAGGAACATCGAGTGGCTTGCCTTTAGGCTTGTGATACCAGGTTGAGCGTGCTTGCTGACAGACTGCGCAAGCGCGCTGCACACTCACTCGGTATTGCTTAATGAGATGGCCGACCAGCAGCTTACGCTGCGCCGGCCTTAAGCTTTTTTCGCAGGACATCCTGCAGCATGGCTTTATCTAAGCTCAGATCAGCCACCAGCTGCTTGAGTTTGCGGTTCTCTTCTTCAAGCTGCTTTAAGCGTCTGAGCTCAGAAACTCCTAAGCCGCTATATTTTTTCTTCCAGTTGTAGAAAGTGGCTTGACCGATACCGATCTTGCGACAGACCTCATCAACCGAAGTACCGGTATCGACTTGATGCAATGCAAAAGCAATCTGCTCTTCTGTGAACTTTGACCTCTTCATGGCGCACCCCTTCTTAGGGATAATATCGCCGATTTTTTCTAATTAAGGGTGTCCAATTAATTGGGAGGAGGTCAGAATTGAATCATGAAAATATCCTAAGGTCTGTTAGGTTAATTTTACAGTCTGCTATTTGATGCACAGTAGACTTTTGGATTAAATAGACTCTTGAGACTCCACTCGACCAAAAGCTGACATTGACTTGGCAAAAGAAAAGTCCACCGAAGTGGGCCAGCTGGAATGCCATTAGGTTTTAGAATTTATACCCCACTCCGAGCAGGAACTGATATGCACTGGCATTTGGGTTATACCCACTAATAGTATTTCCATTCGACAAAGCGATAGCAGGAAACGATGCACCTGAATAACTATAGTAATTCGCTTCTCCATAAGCATATATGCCACTGACTAGTGGGGTTTTGTAGCCAAAGCCCAAGACATAACCATTCACATTACTATTACCGATAGATTGACCTGAAGATGGTCCTGGAGTTTGATAGCTTGCCTGCAATTGCTCATTGGAATAGCCAGCCTTTAGGTAAACCAATTGATCGCCAAGGGTTCCAAAAGAATAACCCGGGGTTACGAATATATTAAGGCGATTGGCCACTTTAAGGCCTATGGCATCTGGCGAACCAACAGCATTATCTGTCTTAGAGGTGATGGGTCCGTAATCTACCCCCATCCCCACTGACCAGCGCGTATCAAGACCAATGGTATAGCCCACACCAATAATCCCAGCCAAAGTGCTCTTTCTGGAAGAAGGCAATGAAGTACTAGACGAAGGGCTTCCAATATTGTTAACTGAGGAAGCATTAACATTTTCACCCTCATACCCCAAGGCGACTTGCCCATAAAAACCCTGATAGGCATTACTTTTTTGCGCGAATGCATTACCAAGAAAAACACTAGAAAAGATGATTAAAAATGCGATGAAACGACTCATTGAGTACCCCAATAAAATGGATTGGTCAAAAATAGCATCATTATGAATGCTGTAACCATTCAAAAATGAAATTATACTTGCTACC
>CAIYZI010000650.1 GCA_903930665.1 uncultured beta proteobacterium | reverse complement strand
GCTCGCTGTGCGCTCTTCTTTCAAACCCTCGCGCAAGCTGTGCACGCACAAGATGCCTTGCTGAACTGTAGATTTGACGGGTACAAATCGCATATTTGGTCTGGACGCCGCTTCGCAAACGGCTGCGGCATCGTTAGCGTCATTCTTGCCTCCTTAACCCTGCATCCGGTAAGGTGCCACCAGATGACCAGCGATGATCTTGGCGTTCAAGCCAAGGCCCATTAGCTTGCGAGCCCAATGATGGGAGCCACCACATGCCTCCATCGCCACCAGGAAGCCCGGCGGCAATTGAGCACACCATGGCAGAAACTTGTCTCGGCTCAATTGCCGGTTAGTGACGAGTTTTCCACCAGCATCAACGGCGTGAACCTGGATCACCGGCTTTGCCAAATCCACTCCAACTCATGTAATCTCACTCACGGGACTTCCACGCCACCCCACGCAACCGCATCCGAGCCATTGGCATTGACCACCAAATCAAGGTCAGATTCAGAAGCGGGTGCACCGCTACCCATGCTTACCGGCGCCGCCCAGGTAGCGCCGCTCCTGCGTGCGAACATCACCGTTTGTAAGGCACCAGCCCAGACTGTCACCACGATATTGGCATCGCTCAGTCCCAGCTTGATCGCAGCATATGGACTGGCACCAAGTTCCAGTCGGTCGGTCACCGCAGCTCCCGATGCCGGCAGCGTGTACAGGTTCAGGTCTTGCGTCCCTGGATTGACTATGCTGGCACTCAACCATCCGACCAGTGTTCCACCAGCAGCCGAGTTGGTGATCTTGAGCCCAGGGACGCTGGCAGTGCCAATTTGCACCGGCGTGCTCCAGGTACTGCTGCTAACCGTATAGTTGCTGAGCCAGACCCGGTAGGTGGACTCTCCCGCAACCTGAGAGGTCCAGGCCACCGTTGCGATACCGGTCACAGGATTGGCTGAGACCACGGTTGCAGATGGGCTCAGCGCCCAGCCACCAATGGCATTCACGCCCTGCACCACTCCGCCATAGCCACTGACCAAGGTCGGTGTCGTCCAGGTTCCTGCTGCGAGGTCTCCGAAGGAGACATACAACTTGTTGCCTCCAGTTTCCGACTGGGCATAGACGGCCATCACCTTGCCCGCAGCAATACTGGCCATGGACGGCATGTAAGTGGTGATCGCCCCGCTGGCATAGAGTGAGGGTCCCACTGCCCAGCGCATCGCTGCAAATGCAGTTGCCTGGGGAGTGCTTGTGCTCATTGGAGTTGCGTTGGCGTCGGTTGCGTTTCCGGCATTGCCGCTCCCACCACCGCCGCATGCAGCCAACACGCAGCAAAGCGCAGCGGCAACAACGGTATTACGGGCGCGAATTGATGGCGCCGTCGGCCTTTTGTGACCATGGACCTGATTTGTATGGATCTTTTTCATACGATTTCCTTTTGAATTTCGTTTGCATCGGCCGCTGCTAGGCTCTGGCAATAGCGGCTTCCCTTTTTCTGCTCCGTAGTGCGTCTATTGCTGGTGTCGGCACCTCACGCTCTTGCGGTGGCGCAAGCACAGCCTCAAGGGCATGTGCACATTCAGGATGCGGCTGCTATGCCTCTTGGCGCCCCTCGGCCCACAGGGTTTGCTGGTGATTGCAAACCCGTCGGCACACGGGGCAAACCAGATCCGCACGCCAGGCTTGAAGCCAAGCGTGAGGCAGACCCGGGCGGGCAAGTCAGCGACGAGTCGCCCTCCCATGGTTTCTCTGACGACGGTTATGTAGCTTGTTGGACGGGGGCCGACGCATTGGGGGTGTACGGACTTTGCTTCCTGCATGCGCCAATTGCGAAGGACCTTCATGGCTTCCTCCCCTGCTGCTTGACACGCTGCAGCAACCCTTGCACGGCCCACTCCACCGCTTCGCCCTCGGGCCAACGCTGCATCCGGCCGGCCGACGTGAGTTCAATCAACAAGGTGTCGCCCGCCCATTGAATATCGGACACCAGACATCCATGGCCTCCGCCCTGACGCCACCCATAGCTCTCCTGAATGGATGCCGCAGCCAAAAGTTGGCAGCACTCGCTGTCCCTGCCATCGCCAGTAGGGCGAAACATCACGATGCACTCCTCTGTTGATGCATCCGTAAGCACCGTGCTGCGCATGGCAGGATGCCGCGCAATGCGCAACCACAGGTCTTCGACCACACTCAAAGCCTCACCGATATCGGCCGGATAGACCACACGCCAATGCGAGGGATCTTTCCAATCCGGCTCGAATGACGATGCTGTCCTTGTCATGAATTCAGCAGCGTTGGCAGCATCCCGGCCTGTGATGAATGCACCACCATCCAGTGGCCAGCGCGCGCTCATTGCATGGCTCCCAGGTTGCTGGCTTCCCGGCTAAAGAATCCCGCCCGGCGCATGCCCGTCTCCACGAGGGCCCGGATGGCATTGCGCAGTTCGTCTTTCGGATCCAACTCAGACTTCGCGATCACAACACTGGGCTGACTTGCCAGGTCAGTCACCAGAACCTGGTGGTCATGGTCTGAACCGAGAGACCAGTACCAGTGCGGTTGACCATTTTCAATGTCGAGTTGCCGCCAGCAGAATCCACGCTTGTATCGCCCAAGGAGGGCATCGCCCTCTGGTTGGGTCATGAGAGCCCGACGACCACACATCAATACGTGGAAGCAAACCTCGCCATGAAGGAGCAGGCGCTGGCAAAACTGCAAGATCCCAAAACAACCCCAGGGCGATTTCG
>CAIYZI010000649.1 GCA_903930665.1 uncultured beta proteobacterium | reverse complement strand
AGCAGATTGAATGATTTGCGTTTGGGCATCAGCAATCACTTTTCCTTGAGCATGCACCACCTGGGCAATATGAAAAAAAGCAGCCCACAAAAATAAGAGGCTAAACATGATCAAGCCCACTCTAATAATGACCCGTGGGGTCTTTATCAATGAGTGATCGGTTAAATGAAACGCATTTTGAACTGCTTTGTGAAAATGAAACCAGGCAACTTGTAGCTTCGGCTCAAGCCATCGCGCTATATTCATATAGTAACGCTTGGCTGACTCGATGAATTTTTGGGTACGAGGCGAATACCAAAATTCTCTCGATGCCTTCATAAGAAAAGTTTTTATTTGTGATATGAGGCTCTTGAGGTTGGTATTTGGTTCGTTATTCATTTTTATAAGCGTTCAAATGCAGTAAATCTATATATTCCATGTTAAAAGGAGCGCGCTTGTGATCCATTCAAAAACGCTTATCAATATTAGGCAATTGGCCTGCGCTCACCCTCTCTTAATTTTTGCAATACCTCATCGCGAGGACCTGACATCACAATTTTATGGTTCGCTATCACAATCAAGCGATCAACCATTGTTAATAAATTGGTCTTATGAGTCACAAATACAACAGTATGCTCCGGACGAATGCTATTTTTAATTGCGGTCATGCAGCGAATTTCAGCGGCTGTGTCCATCGATGCAGTTGGCTCATCCAAAAGCCATAATGTTGGGTGACTAATAAGCAGGCGGGTCACTGCAACCAACTGACGCTGACCTCCCGATAACCCCTTACCACCCTCAGGAATAATTAAGTCCAGCCCTTTTGGATGATGCGAAATCGCATCAAGCAAACCGGTTTTAGAGGCGGCCGATTTTATGATTTCATCCCCGGGATCAGGGATACCAATCAGTAGATTTTCACGCAAGGTGCCGCTAAAAAGACGGTGATCTTGCTGCATATATCCAATTTTCTCACCTAAAAATTGACGCGAAATATGGTGGATATCCAGGCCATCGAGCAATACACGTCCGGTACCAACTTGATACATGCCAGTCAAAATGCGTAATAAAGTAGATTTTCCAGCCCCAACAGGACCAATGACGCCAACCTTTTCGCCAGGTTCAATCACCAAGGTATCAATCTCTAACGCTTTTGGAGAGCTTGGGTACGAAAATACAATACGCTCTAATTTATAGCCCCCATTAAGTTTTTGGGGAACTATAGGGCGCTCTACTTCATGATTATCACGCTCTAGAGCAAACACTTTTTCTAGGCGCAATAATGCAGCTTTTGCATGGGATGATTGGACAATTAGTCCTGGCAACTGCACAATGGGAGAGAGTGCTCTGCCGCTCAAAATCGTACATGCTATCAAGGAGCCCATCGTCATATGGCCCTCAGCAGCCAAGTAGGCGCCAACCGCAACCAAACCAACCGAGCTCATCTGCTGAAAAAAGCTACTAAAAAAACTAATCTTTTCCGATACACCCTTCATACCCATTTCGTGAGCGGTAGCTGCTTCAGAAGTGTCAATCCACTTCGAAAGCATGGTCCACTCTCCACCACCGGACTTAATAGTCTCCGCACCTTCAATCGCTTCAACCAATAGACCGGTTTTGCGATTTCCGGCATCAGCCTGCTTACCCGCCCTAGAATCCAAGTTGCCCTGCATGACCAAGCCAAATCCGATTGCAAATACTAAAAAGAAGAGGGGTACGAGGGCTGCATAGGGCGATCCAATTAGCGCAACCATAAAAATAAAAAACAAGGCAAATGGCGCATCAACAAAAACATAAACCACTGCCGTGGATAAAAAAGCGCGGATAGTCTCATAGCCACGCATTTGGCCTGATAAAGAGCCCACACTAGCTGGCAATTGATCCAAACGAACATGCAGGAGATGGGCAAAAATTTGCCGCGAGATTTGCGAATCCATTTTAATGACGGTATGCCGTATTAAATGGGAGCGCGAGACCTTGAGAATAAAGTCAAAAATCATGGTCAGGCCAACACCAATCGTGAGAACAACCAAGGTCGAATAACCTT
>CAIYZI010000648.1 GCA_903930665.1 uncultured beta proteobacterium | reverse complement strand
CCACAAAGTCATTTACAAACTTTTCTTTGTTATCGTCTTGTGCATAAACTTCTGAGTAGGCCCGAAGAATGGAGTTTGATCCAAAAACTAAATCGACTCGTGTGGCCGTCCACTTGGTCTTTTTAGTATTGCGATCAATGACGTCATAGCTATTGCGGCCGGTCGGTGTCCAGGAGTAATTCATATTAGTGAGATTGATGAAGAAGTCATTACTCAGTACACCTTCCCTATCTGTGAATACCCCATGTGTTGTGCTGCCATAGTTTGTGCCAATTACGCGCATACCGCCAATAAGCACGGTCATTTCCTGAGCTGTTAAGCCCATTAATTGAGTTCGGTCTAGAAGCAACTCTTCTGGAGTGACTGCATAGTTTTCTTTCTGCCAATTGCGATAAGCATCGGCCAGTGGTTCAAGAACCTCAAACGACTCTACATCCGTCATTTCTTGTGTTGCATCGCCTCGACCTGGGGTAAACGGAACCTTTATTTCAAAACCGCCTGCCTTAGCTGCTTGCTCAATGCCGATATTTCCGGCAAGAACAATAATGTCAGCAATACTTACACCGGAGTCTTTGGAAATTTTTTCATAGACACTGAGTACCCTTGCTAAGCGGCTGGGTTCATTACCTATCCAGTCTTTTTGCGGAGATAGTCGAATACGCGCGCCATTGGCGCCGCCCCGTTTATCCGATCCTCGGTAGGTGCGGGCACTATCCCATGCCGTTGTCACCATATCGCCAATCGAGAGATCATTGACTCTGATCTTGGCTTTTACAGATTCAATATCGTATTCCTTGGTACCAGTTGGCACGGGGTCTTGCCAAATGAGCTCCTCTTTTGGCACATCTGGTCCAAAGTATCTAGCTTTGGGACCCATATCGCGATGGGTTAACTTAAACCAAGCTCTAGCAAAGGTTTCTGAAAAATAGGCCTGATCTTGAGAAAACTTTTCGATAATTTTTCGATACTCGGGATCCATCTTCATGCCAATATCAGCATCAGTCATCATGGGCATGCAACGTATTGATGGATCCTCAACATCGACAGGCTTATCTTCTTCTTTGATATTAATGGGCTCGTATTGCCAAGCGCCTGCAGGGCTTTTAGTCAGTTTCCATTCGTAATTGAGTAATGAATGAAAGTAACCGTTATCCCATTGGGTAGGGTGCGCCGTCCAAGCACCTTCAATACCGCTGCTAACAGTATCGCGGCCAATACCTCTGGTTTTATGGTTAATCCAACCAAGCCCTTGCTCGTCTATTGGGGCCGCTTCAGGTACTGGTCCTAAATTTGCTGCATTGCCATTGCCATGGGCCTTACCTACGGTGTGACCACCTGCGGTAAGAGCAGCTGTTTCCTCATCATTCATTGCCATACGCGCAAACGTGACTCGAATATCATTCGCAGTTTTTAATGGATCTGGATTTCCATCTACACCTTCTGGATTTACATAAATCAACCCCATCATGACTGCCGCTAAGGGATTGGCTAAATCCCGTTCGCCTGAGTAGCGACTTCCTTCGCCACCAGTTTTTTGTAGCCATTCTTTTTCGGAGCCCCAGTAGATATCTTTTTCTGGCTGCCAAATATCTTCGCGGCCAAATGAGAAGCCAAATGTTTTTAGGCCCATGGATTCATATGCAATAGTTCCGGCCAAGATCATTAAATCTGCCCAACTGACTTTATTGCCGTATTTCTTTTTAAGAGGCCATAAGAGTCGGCGTGCTTTATCGAGGTTAACGTTGTCGGGCCATGAATTGATAGGCGCAAAGCGTTGGTTACCGCTGCCTGCACCTCCACGACCATCGGCAATGCGGTAGGTTCCTGCTGAGTGCCATGCCATCCGAATCATCAGGCCCCCATAGTGTCCCCAGTCTGCTGGCCACCAATCTTGACTAGTGGTCATGAGGCTATGCATATCCTTTTTTAAGGCAGACACATCTAGTTTTTTTAATTCATCTCGATAGTTAAAAGACGGTCCCATGGGATTGGTCTTCGTGTCATGCTGATGCAAAATGTCGAGATTAAGCGACTTGGGCCACCAAGCCATTGGAGTCTCGCTGGATTTTGTATTGGCGCCATTTGCAACTGGGCACATTCCATTTGATGTCATAGGGGTCGCCTTTCAGATAGATTGTTGATTAATAAGGTTCACCCTATCCGATAAAGCAAATATGGTCTGTGCGCTTAAGGGTATCTCAGCATTATTGGGAAAGTATTAACGAAGTTCAAGAGTTTGCAACGCAATGGATTTATAAATACAATCATCAATGTCCAAACATGGCATTGGGCGGCATCACCCCGAAACAGCGACTGGCCATGGTTGCTTAATTAATCCTACTTCTAGGTTCGGTTAAATAAGGGGGGATTACCCACTCAAATCTTTATAACTTTTTTACACACTTCTTTATAAGATCAAACCATCTAATTGGATAGAGGTGGATATGAGCTTACTGTTTCTCGGATGCATTTTTATATTTCTTGCGCTGACCATTAGTCTGGCTAAGGGTTGTGCACGATTGAGGGGTGAAAAATGAACTTTATTCAGATCATTAGTGGCTTAGCCGCTGTATTACTTTTAATTTATTTAGTTGCTGCACTATTAAATCCAGAGGACTTCTCATGAGCACCCATGCTATTTTGACAATTGTTCTTTATGTTGGGGTCTTATTGCTTTTAGCGTATCCCCTTGGAGGCTTCATTAATAATGTGATGAGTGGACAAGCAATTGCCTCTAAGAAACCCTTTAGATCAATTGAAGGTTTCATATACAAGGTATGCGGTATTGATCCAGATGTTGAAATGAGCTGGTTAAGCTATGCAATTGGTTTAATTGTCTTCAATATCCTGGGTGTTCTATTTGTCTTTGGATTGCAGTTATTTCAGGGAGTCCTTCCTCTAAATCCCCAGGGCTTAGCGAGCATTTCCCCTGACTCATCCTTTAATACCGCCATTAGTTTTGCCACGAATACCAACTGGCAAGCCTATGTTGGGGAGGGAACAATGAGTTATCTCACCCAAATGCTGGGTCTCACAACACAAAACTTCCTATCTGCTGCAAGCGGCATTGTTGTCGTGATTGCACTTATTCGTGGCTTTGCTAGAAATAGTATTAAGACAATTGGTAATCTTTGGGTGGATTTAACCCGCATTACCTTATATGTGTTGGTACCCATTGCAGTTGTATATGCAATCTTTCTGGTTGGTCAGGGTTCCATTCAGAACTTTGATGCATACAAGGATGTCAAAACGGTGGAGGTCACTAAGTTTGATGCGCCTAAGCTTGATGCTGATGGTCAAGCGCTCAAAGATGAAAAGGGCGTAGCTTTAACTGAGCCAGCCTCGACAGACCAGCAAACTTTGCCGATGGGGCCGGTGGCTTCTCAAGAGGCAATTAAGATGCTCGGCACTAATGGTGGTGGATTCTTTAATGCTAATTCTGCACATCCATACGAAAACCCAACACCTTTATCTAATTTCATTCAGATTCTTTCTATCTTTTTGATTCCAGCTGCATTGTGTTTTACCTTTGGGCGAATGGTTGGAGATAAACGACAAGGATGGGTAGTTTTAGTAACCATGCTGCTCATTTTCTTAACAGTGACTTTTACCGCCGTTCATTTCGAGTCTCAAGCTAATCCAGTTATTACTAGCCTAGGTGTAGATGGCGCAACGGGAAATATGGAGGGCAAAGAAACTCGCTTTGGAATCGATGACTCAAGTATTTTTGCAAGCATAACAACGCTTGCTTCATGCGGTGCAGTCAATTCAATGCATGATTCTTTTATGCCAATGGGCGGCTTTGTTCCTCTTTGGAACATGATGCTTGGTGAGGTCGTATTTGGTGGCGTAGGGACGGGCCTGTATGGAATGCTGGTTTTTGCGATCCTAGCAGTATTTATTGCCGGTTTAATGATTGGTCGCACCCCCGAATACCTTGGTAAAAAGATTGAGTCCTACGAAATGAAGATGGTCGCAATTGCAATCTTAGTTACTCCTATCTTGGTATTGGTAGGCACAGCAATTGCGGTGATGAGTGCCGATGGGGTTGCGGGAATTGCTAATCCTGGCGCTCATGGTTTTTCTGAGATTTTGTATGCGTTTACCTCGGCCGCTAATAACAACGGTAGTGCCTTTGCAGGTCTCTCGGCTAATACCCCTTTCTATAACAGCTTGTTAGCGATTGCAATGTGGTTTGGTCGATTTGGAGTCATCGTGCCAGTGCTTGCGTTAGCTGGTGCATTTGCAGCCAAAAAGAAAATAGCGGTGAATGAGGGGACTATGCCTACGCACGGACCACTCTTTATTGTCCTCTTGGCTGGCACCGTGATTTTGGTTGGGGCATTGAACTATGTGCCAGCTCTGGCTCTTGGCCCCATTGTTGAGCAGTTAATGCTCCCAGTGATTCATTAATTAATCTCGGAGATAAAAATGACTAAAAGAAAATTAGGCATGTTTGATGCCGAGTTAGTTAAACCAGCCATTGTGGATAGCTTTAGAAAGTTAAGCCCGTCAACTCAATGGCGAAACCCAGTGATGTTTGTTGTCTATATCGGCAGCATCCTGACTACCTTAGTGTGGATACAGTCTTTATATGGAGAAGGTGAGGCTTCCTCGAGTTTTATCCTAGGGGTCATGCTTTGGCTTTGGTTTACAGTGCTCTTTGCGAATTTTGCCGAAGCATTAGCAGAAGGTCGCAGCAAAGCTCAAGCAGCATCGCTGAGGGGCTTAAAGAAAGAGACATGGGCTAAGAAGGTAAAAGCGGCCAATATTCCTGAGAATTGGGATAACCGTCCAGCATCAGAGCTTGTCTCCGCAACGCAGTTGCGTAAAGGCGATATTTTTATTGCTGAGGCAAATGATGTGATTGCTGCGGATGGTGAGGTTATTGCAGGTGTTGCTTCTGTTGATGAGTCTGCTATTACTGGGGAATCAGCTCCAGTGATTCGTGAGTCTGGCGGAGATTTCTCCTCTGTAACTGGAGGTACTCGTGTTCTATCGGATTGGATCGTTGTTCGTGTAACAGTGAATCCGGGCGAGACCTTCATTGATCGAATGATCTCGATGGTAGAAAACGCTAAGCGTCAAAAGACGCCAAATGAAATCGCCTTAACAATTTTATTGGTGGCACTAACAATTGTTTTCTTAGTGGTGGTTGCAACTTTGCTACCGTTTTCTATGTTTAGCGTTGCTGCGAGTGGCAGTGGATCGCCAATTCAGATAACAGTTCTGATTGCGCTATTAGTTTGCTTGATTCCTACAACTATCGCGGGTTTGTTATCTGCAATTGGAGTCGCCGGAATGAGCCGTATGATGGCCGCTAATGTCATTGCAACCTCTGGCCGTGCCGTGGAAGCTGCAGGTGACGTCGATGTACTCTTGCTAGACAAAACTGGCACTATCACCTTGGGCAATCGTCAGGCATCCAATTTTGTAGCCGCATCTGGAGTAACTGAGGCAGAGCTTGCCGATATAGCTCAATTAGCTTCATTGGCGGATGAAACGCCTGAGGGAAGAAGTATTGTCATCCTTGCCAAGCAGAAATTTAATATTAGGCAACGAGAAATTAATTCCATTGGGGCGCAGTTTGTTCCATTTACCGCTCAAACTCGTATGAGTGGCGTGGATATGAATGGTGAGCAAATTCGTAAAGGCGCTGCCAGTGCGATTCAAAAGCACATTGAATCATTAGGCGGTCAATTTCCTCAGGAAGTTCTGAAAGCGGTTGATGACGTATCTCGACGTGGCAGCACACCTTTAGTTGTATCGCAAGGTACACGCGTTATGGGCGTAGTTGAGCTTAAAGACATTGTTAAAGGTGGCATCAAGGAGCGCTTTAACGAACTGCGTCAGATGGGTATTCGTACCATCATGATTACTGGCGACAATAAATTGACAGCTGCTGCCATTGCTGCTGAAGCGGGGGTAGATGATTTCCTGGCCGAGGCAACACCAGAAGACAAGCTTGCTTTGATTCGCAAACATCAATCAGAAGGCCGTTTAGTGGCGATGACTGGAGACGGAACAAATGATGCTCCAGCGCTAGCGCAAGCAGACGTAGCTGTGGCGATGAACTCTGGTACTCAAGCTGCTAAAGAAGCGGGCAACATGGTCGATTTGGATTCCAACCCAACAAAGTTAATTGAAGTGGTTGAGACTGGTAAGCAAATGCTGATGACCCGGGGATCATTAACGACATTTAGTATTGCTAACGACGTAGCAAAATACTTTGCCATCATTCCAGCGGCTTTTGTGGCGACATATCCGCAGCTTGAGGCATTAAATGTGATGCATCTCTCTAGTCCGTCATCGGCTATTTTGTCTGCAGTGATCTTTAACGCCTTAATCATTATTTTCTTGATTCCATTGGCGCTAAAGGGAGTTACTTATAAACCCTTGGGCGCAGCCGCACTCTTGCGCAGAAATATGACGATTTATGGCTTAGGCGGTCTTATCGCTCCATTTATTGGCATCAAGATCATTGATTTAATTATTTCAATCATTTGATCGCTAGACGATATATTAAGGATAGAAAATGAAATCCATCATGAGAAGTTGTTTAGGACTATTTGTTTTGTTAACTGTGATTACTGGTGTTATCTATCCAGTATTTGTCACGGGGTTAGCAAAGACGCTTTTTCCAAGCAAGGCGGCAGGAAGCATTGTTTATCAAGGCGATCAGGCTATTGGTTCAGAGTTGATTGGGCAAAACTTTACTGATGCTAAGTACTTTTGGGGTAGGCCATCAGCTACTGGGCCCCAACCCTACAATGCGACCGCATCTAGTGGGTCAAATCAAGGCCCATTAAATCCAGCCTTGGCAGATGCCGTTAAAGGAAGAATTGAAGCATTGCAGAGCGCTGACACTGCTAATAAATTGCCAATACCAATGGATTTGGTAACTGCCTCAGCTAGTGGCTTGGACCCTGAAATTAGTCCCCAGGCTGCACAATACCAGGCATCTCGAGTAGCAAAGGCTCGCAAAATGAGTATTGATCATATCAACCAACTCATAGCAGCAAATACACAAGACCGCCAATGGGGAATTTTCGGAGAACCTCGTGTTAATGTATTAAAGCTTAACCTTGCTTTAGACGGAAATTAAACTGAATGCCTGAGTCACGACCAGACCCCGATCAATTACTTGCTCGTATACAGAGCCAAGAAGTTCAGTCTGGTCGAGGTAAATTAAAGATCTTCTTTGGAGCGAATGCTGGGGTAGGTAAAACCTATGCAATGCTTTCTGCCGCTCATGAGCAAAGCAAAAACAAGCGAGTGATTGCTGGTGTCGTAGAGACACACGGTCGAAAAGACACTATAGCAATGCTTGATGGCATAGAAGTTCTACCCTTAAAGGAAATTGACTATAGGGGCAAGAAACTCAAGGAATTTGATCTTGACCAAGCCCTGATTGAAAAACCTGATTTAATCCTAATAGATGAGCTTGCTCATTCAAATGCGGCTGGCTCGAGGCATCCGAAGCGCTGGCAAGATGTTGAAGAGCTCTTGGCTGCTGGTATAGACGTCTACTCCACAATCAATGTTCAACATATTGAAACTCTGAACGATATTGTTGGTGGGATTACTGGGGTTAGGGTTTGGGAAACGGTACCAGACCATATATTTGACTCTGCAGACGAAGTTGTCTTAGTTGATCTGCCTCCCGACGAGCTGCTTCAAAGGCTTAAAGATGGAAAAGTGTACCTTCCACAGCAAGCTGAAAGAGCAACTCAAAACTTTTTCCGCAAAGGAAATCTAATTGCGCTACGAGAATTAGCGCT
>CAIYZI010000647.1 GCA_903930665.1 uncultured beta proteobacterium | reverse complement strand
ATAAAAGACTTTTTTGAATTTGGTTAAGGCGTCTGTGATCTCATTTTTGGGGATCATTTGCCTAAATCGGTTTTGCAAATTCGTACTCATGGGCCGCTTTTAAGTTAAGGTTCGTACAGAATTGCTTGCTAAAAAAGTAGTAAGGTATCGCATACCATTTCAACCCTCCTAAACGAGCAAACTGTCAACACTTTAATGATTTATCAACAGAGCCGGATAATAGCATATTTTGTGATACAAATCACAAATTGATGGAGTGGTCAATAATATTCAAAAATAAAAGTCTATTTAGGGGGTCTAATCAAAACAATTGCACAGCGTATTCAGGTTAATAATATGATTTATATGAAATTTTTATTTGATATAAACCTTGAGTAGAAATGTAAAAATATCCGCAACCACCTAGTCATCCCAAAAATTTAGTCTTGGTACGGTCTGCGCCATGGTGCCACTCCGAGAGCATCCACTGCAACGTGTCATCTAACAATCTCCAAGCGATTGGACCAATGCAGGCTTCAAGATGCCTTGGGTCGCCAGCGAGGGTAAAAATTTCGTTGGCACGTAAAAACTGGGGGTTTTGGGTAACTGTCATGCGTTGGCCCGAGAGCTTTTCTAACCGTGTTAACACTTCCCTTAAGGCATACACTCGATTGGAGGCAATGTTGTACGTTTGACCACTTTGGCCCAGAGACAAAAGCTGGAGATAAATCGCGCATACATCACGCACGTCGTTGTATTCACGCAGCACGTCGATATTACCAAGCTCAATACCTGGCGCTTTTTTCTGAAAGTGCGCAATGATTTTTGGAATCACAAACCGCACATCATGCCCTACTCCCGTGTAATTGAACGGACGGGTAATCATAATTGGAAAGTACTCCAAAAAAGGCCTGCTCATATATTCCATCGCCAACTTACTCATGCTGTAGTGAGTAATGGGCGCAGGCGCCTCTTGCTCGCTAATGGGTGAGGCGGCATGATTGCCATAGACATTAGCGGTACTGGCCAAAATGACTTTTGCTGGAGGTAGCGCTAACCCTTTTAAAGCGGTTAATAGATTGAGACTGCCTAACAGATTAACGCCATAGTAGGCAGCGGCATCCTCACCGGTGACATGACTTATCCCAGCCAAGTGAATGACATGCGTAGGTTTGATCGTATCAACTTGCGCCTTCACTTTGGATGCATCTTGCAAATCACCCGCTAAGGCAAAAACCTCATACTTTGCTACCTGTGCAGCGCGGGTGAGGTGCTGACCCGTAAATCCATCAGCGCCGGTGAGCAATAATCGCATTAAAAGGAGTGGCCTTGCTTATTGCGACGCAGATCGGCCTCAACCATCATCTGACACAAGGACTCTAAATTGGTTTGGGGCTCCCAGCCTAAATCCGCTTTGGCTTTGGCCGGATTACCAATGAGTAACTCCACTTCAGCCGGGCGATAAAACTGCGGATTGATTTTGACAATGGTTTTACCACTTGCTTGATCAATACCCACCTCACCTTCACCAACTCCTTGCCAGACCAAATCAAAGCCCGCAGCTTTGGCCGCCATACTCACAAAATCGCGAACGGTTTCGGTGCGGTTCGTTGCGAGCACATAGGTATCAGGATCTGTAGCTTGCAAAATACGCCACATGCCTTCGACATAATCTTTGGCAAACCCCCAATCGCGTTTGGCATCTAAATTGCCCAACTCTAGAACGTCAGCTTGACCCAGTTTGATTTTCGCTAAGGTATCGGTAATTTTACGCGTCACAAATTCACGGCCACGCAAGGGTGACTCGTGGTTAAATAAAATTCCACTTGAAGCAAAGATGCCATAACTCTCGCGGTAATTAATCGTCATCCAGTGCGCATATAACTTAGCTACACCATAGGGGCTGCGTGGGTAAAACGGAGTTTGTTCAACCTGAGGAATCGCTTGGACTTTGCCAAACATTTCTGAGGTCGAGGCTTGATAAAAACGAATCTTGGGATTGACGATGCGAATGGCCTCTAATAAATTGACTGGACCAATGCCGGTGATTTCGGCAGTCGTAATAGGCTGATCAAATGAGACGCCCACAAAACTTTGCGCTGCTAAGTTATAGATTTCATCGGGCTTGGTTGTTTGGAGTAACCGAATCGCACAAGATAAATCGGTCAAATCAAATTCGACTAGATGCAGATTGGGATTTTTTTCAATGCCCAACTCTTCAATCCGCCAAAAATTGACTGAGCTCGTACGGCGGTAGGTACCATAGACTTCGTAGCCTTTTTCGAGCAAAAGCTGCGCCAGATAGGCGCCATCTTGGCCTGTAATGCCGGTAATGATGGCTACTTTGTTTGCATTTCCCAAAATCACTACTCCCCAATCGTATTCTTAAAACCTGTTAGGCGCGTCCATAGACATCATCAAAGCGCACAATATCGTCTTCACCAGTGTAAGCACCACTTTGCACCTCAATCATCACTAAGGTCTGCTCACCCACATTTTCCAGTCGATGCTTATGGCCTGCTGGAATGTAAGTAGACTCATTGGCAGACAAAATAAACACCTGCTCTCCATTAGTTACTTTGGCTTTGCCATCGACTACGACCCAATGTTCACTGCGGTGCTGGTGCATTTGTAAACTTAAGCAGCCTTGAGGCTTTACTTCAATCCGTTTAATTTTAAAGTTGGGACCCTCTTCCAAGGTGGTATAGGTTCCCCATGGACGACTCACCGTTCGATGTAATTTGGCAATTTGATGGTCTGCCAACTTGAGCTGCGAGACCACGCTTTTCACATCTTGCGAGCGCTGGGCATCGACCACCAATAAGGCATCCGGAGTATCGATAATCATGATGTCTTTTAAACCAACGGTAGCGACTAAGCGGTCTTCTGATTGGACAAAAGTGTTGGTCGAATCAATAAAAATGCTTTCACCTAAAGCGCGATTGCCATTGGCATCGGGCTTGGCTAAATCACGCACTGCTGCCCATGAGCCAATGTCATTCCAAGCAAAATTACCTTCAACTACCACTACCTTGTCCGAGCGCTCCATCAAAGCATAGTCAATGGAGATACTTGGAATACGCTCAAACTCTGTCGCAGCAATTTCTAGCGCATGGGCACCGGCAGGAGAGCCTTGGGTTGCTGCCCAACAGGCTTTGGCGCTCGCCGCTACCTTAGGAGCCCAAATGGCCATCTGCTCTAAGAGGGTGCGCGCTTGAAAACAGAACATCCCCGAATTCCACAAATAGTTACCTGCATCTAGGTACTGCTGCGCGGCTGCTAAATTGGGCTTTTCCACAAAGCGCGAGACGGCTTTACCCGCACCCAAGGATTTGCCACATTCAATATAGCCAAAACCAGTTTCTGGGGCGGTTGGGGCAATCCCAAAAGTGACTAAATATCCCTCGCTTGCCAAGTCATGGGCTTGATTGACGCAAGTATTAAAGTGCCCAAGGTCATCAATCAGGTGGTCGGCCGCTAGCACTAGCAAGACCATGTGGGGGCCATAGGCTTCAATTGCCTGGTGAGCTGCTAAAGTAATTGCAGCGGCCGTATTGCGCGCAAAGGGCTCTAATAGGAAGAGGCTTTTGACCTGCGCTTTTTCTTGTACGTCACGCGATAAAAAATAATAGTCTCGATTGGTGACAGTGAGCGTGGCTGCCTGACCATCAACCTGCAAGCAGTTGCTCAAGCCGGCAGCACGCAGGTAGGTCTTTTCGAGCAAGCTTTGACCATCGGCCAATTTCATGAAAGGCTTGGGGTGACCCTCACGAGAAACAGGCCACAGTCGGGTTCCCGCTCCTCCCGATAAAATAACGGGCAACAGACTTGCTTTATTCATCTACGCATTATAGATTGCATACACAAGCTCTAGTCTAGAATGCAACGTAATGCGACAAGCGTCACAAAAGTGCTCATTTGCACTTAGCGATCACCAACATAACGAACCCTCTTGAGATTTGTTTCCCCTCATGCAAGTGCCTCCTAAGATCAAAGCCGGTATTCGATTTTTAATACTGCTAGCAGCTCGCCTGTTTTTTGCCTGTGTCCCACGGGTTTTACCGCGTTATGACCCACACACCTTAGGAATTAATCTCATTGGCTACTACAAAGCCGAACTAGGCCTAGGAGAAGCATTGCGCTACATGGCAAAAGCCATGCGAACTAGCCATATTTCTTTTTTAATCCGTCAATTCTCACCGAGCATCAAGGCTGATCAGAGTGGACCCATTTCACCCCAATTAAAACCATTTATCAAAACCCATTGCGACTACTCGGTTAATTGCATTGTGATTAATCCAGATTTAATTTATCGCCTACCCGCCTGGGTATCGCCTTCTGAATGGATGGGCCGGTACAACATCGGCAACTGGTTTTGGGAACTGAGTGAATTTCCCAAAAATTCGCGCTACGGCCTGTCTTTAGTTGATGAGATTTGGGTCAATAGTCAATTTAATGCGGACACCATGCGTCAAGTTCACCAGCGCGTTACCAAAATTCCATTTGCCATTGAATTTGAAACGCCATCAGCCCACTTAAACCGCGCCTATTTTGATCTACCTCATGAGGGTTTTTTATTTTTATGCACCTTTGATTTTCATTCCTCTGTCAAACGCAAAAACCCACAAGCAACAATCAATGCCTTCTTAAAAGCTTTTCCCGATCCTCAAACACCCGTTTGGCTCGTACTCAAAACCATTCATGGACAAACTCATCGGCTTGAAATGGCTCAGCTCAAAGAGCATGCCCAAAATGATCCGCGGATTATTTTTTTAGATCGCCAGTTGAGCGCAGAGCAGATTCGCGGTTTACTAAATTGCGCCGATTGTTATGTCTCCTTGCATCGCTCAGAAGGCTTAGGCATTGGTATGGCTGAGTCGATGTATTTGGGTAAACCTGTGATTGCCACAGCCTACTCTGGCAATATGGAATTTATGAATGCCAATAACGCGGCCTTAGTTGACTTCGAATTAGTTGACTTAGAGGTGGGCGACTATCCCCATGCCAAGGGCCAAGTGTGGGCACAGGCTAAGATCACTGATGCAGCTGAAAAAATGCAGAAAATAGTTGGTGATCCGACTTGGCGAAATGCAATTGCCAAGCAAGGGCATCAGGACATGGTGACCCACCACTCTTTTAAAGTGATGGGCGATGCGATTGCCCACCGCCTTAAAGAAATTGGGCAAATGCTGCCATCAAAATAAATCAGCGGGTGCGGGACCAAGCTGACGTGTAAAGCCATGGAACACCGCCCTGAGCAAGGCTTTGCATACTTGCCAACGTGAACCGCTTGCTGTATAGGTGTAGAAAATCACATAAAGCGGTAGTTTGAGAAAAATAGTACAGTGCCAGGCAAACT
>CAIYZI010000646.1 GCA_903930665.1 uncultured beta proteobacterium | reverse complement strand
AGTGAACTAATTGCTGATGGTGCGGGCCCAGGGCGTAGCGGGTTCTTAACATCCTTCTTTGCGCTTGTTGGTACCCACGGTTTGCACGTAAGCTTCGGCATTATTTGGTTGGTAACCCTGATTTTTCAATTGAAAAAGCATGGTCTGACTACCGAAAATAAACGTCGCTTAATGTGCTTGTCTTTGTTCTGGCACTTCTTAGATGTTGTTTGGATCGGCGTATTTACTTTTGTATATTTGATAGGGGTCTTATCATGAGCACTCATGACCATAACAGCGGTATGAATTTTGATGGACATGATCATCATGACCACGAAGGGCACCACGATGGCAGCATGGCTGATTACGTTAAGGGATTTATCTATTCAGTCATCTTGACGGCCATCCCTTTTATCTTAGTTATGACCAAAGCTTTTGAGAGTAACAAAACTACGGTTTTTGTGATTCTTGCTTTTGCATTTGTTCAAGTATTTGTGCATATGAAATACTTCTTGCATATGAATGCCAAGTCTGAAGGTGGCTGGAATATGTTGGCCTTAATCTTTACCGCCATCTTGGTAATCATCATGTTCTCTGGCTCTGTATGGGTGATGTATCACCTGGACAACAATATGATGCCGATGTCTACGCAAAATGCCCATGACATGGTGTAGTGCTTGTGAATGTGACTGCAGAAGCCATTCTTGTTGAGGAAATTTAACAAGAATGGATCTAGAAGATATGCAGAGTAGGTCAAAAACCCAAAAGAACGTTTTTTTGGGTTTTTTGTTCTGTGCCTTTGTTGCTTTTTTGCTGCTGGGTAGCTGGCAGCTATACCGTCTGCAATGGAAGAATGCCTTAATAGAGCAGGTGGATCAGCGAGTGCATGCTGCACCTTCTCCAGTACCAACTTATGATGCTTGGCCCAACATTAAAGCCGGTACCGATGAATACCGCCATGTCACCGCTCAAGGCATTTTTCTTTATCAATACTCTGTAGCAGTACAGGCATCTACAGTGCTTGGACCTGGTTTTTGGCTGCTTACACCATTACGCGAGAGTGATGGAAGTATTGTTTATATCAACAGAGGGTTTGTTAAAGGTATTCATCCCTATCTTGATGGTGGTGATGATAGGTTCGTTGATCAAGGACCGGTTCTGGTAACGGGGCTTTTAAGAATGAGTGAACCTAAAGGGGGTTTCTTGAGATCTAATGATCCGACACTCAATCGTTGGTATTCCAGAGATACTCAAATGCTGGCTATAAGTCAGGGCATGCAAAAAGCCGCCCCATTCTTTGTGGATGCTCAAGAGATAGCGCCGGTCTCACCAGCGGTACCATTAGTACCAGTAGCATTAAGCAAGCAAGTCCACCTTAATCCAGAAGGGGGTGAGCCGCCCGTAATGGGGCTGACAGTAATTCAATTTCCCAATAGTCACTTGGTTTATGCCTTCACCTGGTTTGCTTTGGCGCTAATGGTAGCTATTGCATTTATTAAATCCAAGTTTTGAAGTCCATCACAAAAACCGATTACCAGTTACATTAGAGCCTTTACACAATTGGCATCTTAAAAAATATGGAGTTCAAGGGTCCCGAAGGGCTAGCAGGCCATAACAACATGCTGCAACTGATTCAGTTGCGGTGGGTGGCGATTATGGGTCAAGCGATTGTTATTGGGATTGCGCATTTTGGCTTTGGAGTGCATCTTCCATTGCCTTACATGCTGGAGGCTCTGGCATGCTTAGTTGCCTTTAACGTGGCTTGTCAACTGAGGTGGCATGATCAACAGTTTGTCAGTAATCGAGAGTTATTTCTGTCTCTTTCGGTAGATATTGCAGTTTTGACATTGCAGTTGTACTTTAGTGGTGGTGTGACCAATCCATTTGTTTTCTTGTACCTCATGCAGATTGTCTTAAGCATGATTTTGCTCACCTTCCAGGCTGCTTTAGGAATTCTGGCCATTTCTATTGTCTGTGTAGCGGGACTGGTGTTGTTTTCAATGCCACTAGATATTCCCTTAAATCGTGATCTGGGTTTTTCCAGTTTGTACATTCAAGGGACTTTGGTTTGCCTTATTCTCAATGCGATTTTGTTGGTGTTCTTCATGCATCGTATTAGCTCGAATTTGCATAATCGCGATAAAGAGATT
>CAIYZI010000645.1 GCA_903930665.1 uncultured beta proteobacterium | reverse complement strand
TTTAAAACCCTGCCACCAGTATTAAAGGCAGCTTAAGCAGAGTAGAGAATCCACTTATAAATTGGGGGAAACTGTTCAAAGGAATGGGGCCGCTTCTATCTATCAACCAACCCAAGCACGCCAACCCACCACTCAGCTGGCTTAATAGATTATGTTGATTGATCGTAAAGAATTGAAGGGGTGTTGTATGTGCTATGGCGTACTTAAACTACCTAAAATTATTTAAATTTTGCGCAGATTACTTTTTGAGTCTTAAATAGCGCCACGCAATTATTACCTAGGCCGCATTCCGAGTTTGGTATTTCAGATTAAGGAATCAACCATCCAACGGTCTTTTACTAGCAAAATAAGCGTATTAGTCCTTCAAGTAGATTAAGCGCCCATCTCGGATTACCAGGCCATCTCGAACCATTCCCTTCAATGCAAACCTCGCCATTCTGATGGCGACTTCTGGTAAATCATTAATACGGATGGCTGACTCGTATACCAAAGCCTCCTCTTCCCAACCAAGTATGTCGCCCCCTTCTTCCAGCAGACTTATTAATATATCTCGTGGTGTTTCGTCGCATAACCGAATATAAACATTTTTTTCTGCTTGTTGATTTCTCATAATGCACTCCTATATCTTCTCAGATGGTTATTTAAATGAGTGATCAAAATATGAAATTTGATAACAAGACACTCATACTTACATTTATATTTTCATATCTACTGGAGTTATTTCTAGGTTCGTTATCGCACACAGATATAGATAATTTTTATAGTCCAATTTACTTTTATATACCCTATACGTACGCCCACGCACAGACCAAGATCTAAATACCCTAGATTCTTGAAATATCCTCAATACTCAGTTGGACACAATGTCGCACATCTCTTGTTATGCCGCCCTATCGGCCAAGTCCCTACTCTCGCCTTATAAAATTGATCGTAGGAAAATTGGTGCAAATGACGTAGAAATTGCAATTGATTTTTGTGGTGTATGCCACACAGATCTTCATTACATCAAAAATGACTGGGGAATAACGCACTACCCAGTGGTGCCTGGCCATGAGATTGTTGGCAAGGTAACGAGCTTGGGTAAAGAAGTTAAAAACTTGAAAATTGGCCAAAGGGTAGCTGCTGGCTATATTGGTAACTCATGCCAAACTTGCTCATCATGTAGAGCGGGCTTCGAGCAGTATTGTTTAAAAGGATTTTCAACAATCTTCAATAGCCCCACGAAAGATTTAGGGGGCTTCGCCTACGGCGGATATTCCAAAAGCATCGTAGTAGACGATCATTACGTATTAACAGTACCCAACGGATTAGACCCTGCAGGAACAGCACCATTACTCTGCGCTGGAATTACTACCTACTCTCCTTTAAAAAATTGGGGCATTAAACCAGGCATGACTGTTGGCATCATTGGTCTAGGCGGATTGGGTCATATGGGCGTGAAACTCTCCCATGCAATGGGAGCAAAAACAGTCATGATCACTACCTCAATAAATAAAGCAGTGGATGCAATCAAGCTAGGTGCTGATGAGGTTTTAATTTCAACAGACTCTGGTTTGATGAAAGCCATGGCCAATCAATTTGATTTCCTGCTCAATACCATTCCCGGGCCACATGACTACAACCATTACATGGGTTTATTAAAAGTAGACGGCACCATGTGCATCGTTGGTTCAATTGGACCTACGGCTGAATTAAATACTGAACACTTAGTCTATGGTCGCAGGAGAATCGCTGGCTCCTTAGTCGGTGGCATTAAAGAGACGCAAGAAATGCTTTATTTCTGTGCAAAACACCAGATTATTGCTGAAATTGAAATTATTAAAATGGATGAGATCAATCAGGCGTATGAACGAATGCTAAAAAATGACGTCAAATATCGGTTTTGAACTGACCTGATTTTTAGTACCACCCTAGAAGAG
>CAIYZI010000644.1 GCA_903930665.1 uncultured beta proteobacterium | reverse complement strand
CAGCGACTGGCCATGGTTGCTTAACTAACTCTACTTCTGAGAGCGGTGGTTAATGGGGGGGTTACCCTTCTATTATGAGCAGGAAGCGTTGGTCTAAAACTCATACCGTAATACGTTCATTGGAGGGCATCCCTATCAATAAGATGTAATTTCTAATATAAATTACCAACGAATCCTGAGGGCATTCGCCCCAAAAGCTTGGGCCGCCTGCATGCCAATATCGCTATCCTCAAATACCAAGCACTCTTTAGGCTTAACTTTAAGTTGATGCGCTGCAAGAATATATGGGGCGGGATGAGGTTTCCTAAACTCGCAATCATCACTGGTAACGGTTAAATTAAAATATTCTAGCAACTGAAGGTGCTCTAAAAGCGGTATAGCAGAATTTCTTGAGGCAGAAGTAACAAGTGCAAGCATAGACTTCGACTTTGAAAACTTTAATAAGTCAACTAACGCTTCATTAACACGCACCATATAAAAATATTGAGGATATATTTCACGCTTAAGACTCGCAACTTCGCTCTTTTTATGGATCTCGGAAGGTGGCAAAACCTTCGATAGCATTTGATCCCAAGGAAGAATTCCAACCCACTTGTTCAATGCCTCTTCATCATTGACAATACCCAATGTAGAGAATGCCTGTTTATACGCAGCCAGATTCGCGAGCTTTGTTTCGACCAATGTTCCATCCAAATCAACTAAAAATGCCTTAATCATTGAAGGACTCTGGAAAATTATCTTGAAACTCAAGCAATAAAAGAGAAAGAACCCCAAAAAATCCAAGAGCTCTATTTGTGTCTCTTCGAGCTTGATAAGGTATCAATCGCAAATATAAAATAATCTCGTGGAGATAAATTTCTTTTAAGGTCTGAGCGCTAAAATTACGCACTACATACTGGATGAGAAATTGATATAGTTGCTTATATTGTGAAGATCTATGCAAATGCACAGACAACATATCTTCGCGAAGAGAGCAATGAAAATTTCGATTGAGCGCCTCATATCCGAGATGTAGAGATTGGAAAAGTTTTGCAAAATCAATAAGGGGTGATGAAAAGATATTTATTGGATTTGGGTCAATCAAAAACCAATTTTTAGCATCATTCAAGCCAGGTGAAATCAATATATTTTCTATAGTTAAATCACCATGCACCTTCGACTGCTTTCTAATGGTTAATTCAGAAGCTACCCAAGACGAGCTATCAAACCTTTCAAAAATCCCCAATTGAATAGGTCTTTCATTAATAAAAATACGATTAAGCTCGAATATTTCAGGGAAAAGTTTTTTAATTTTATTAAAATTTTCACAAACTTTAGTCTCAATATATTCATTTACCAATAAATTATCAGCATCATCAGTGTAGTTTTGCAAATGAAATTTATTTATTGAGTCAAGGATAGTTTTTAAAATATTTTCAGATTTTTCAGGGGATGAGGTATGAATTACCTCATAAAATTCTCTAGACGAACCATTAAATTCCATGTCATAACAAACTCCATTTGGAAAAATATATTTTTCACCTAAGCCCACTAAGGGCAATGAATGTGAATTATTTTTAAGCCAATTATATTGCACCTCCAAGCCAGAAGAAAATTCACTGGATGCGTATTTTCTAACACATAAGCGATCAGATACTTCAACCAGAGCAGTAACTGCCCCAGAGCCACCACAAAAAATCCGATGCACGATCGCACCATTTAATGCTTCATCCTCAAACTCTTTAGTAAGGCCTTTTTCATTTGAAAACTTACGATCTAAAAATGAATAATAATGTTCAATTGAGTTGAATTTTGGAGATCTTAAATTGGTGGGTGGAGTAATGTATTTTTCAGGGCTAGTTATCCACTTCAAGCTAGATCTAATTTTTAATGTCTTAATATTTCTAATAAAACCAATAAATGTTAGAGTGATTAATAATGGAGCTGACAAATAAAATATTGCAGCACCAATATTTTGCTGATTGCCCCTAAGTAAATAAACAATCGATTGATCAATAGGCAGAAGATAGATGCTAGAGAAAACTTTATTAAATGATCTGCCAATTGCATCAGAAAATATAAAAAGTGACAGCCCATAGAACAACCACATCAATGTTGTTAAAAACCAAAACCTCAACCTCAACAACATGGGGGAGCTAAACCATAATTCACCGAGACTGGCAAGCAAATGAAGAATGGAGGATTTTATTATCGGATTAAATATATTTGAAATAATCCAAACAAACTTACGAACAATTGAAGAATACTTAATTAGCAGTGAAAATATAAAAATTAGAAGGGAAGCTAATAAAAAAGATGATCCTAGGGCAATATTTTTATTTGATAACCCAAATATAAGTGGAGTAAGTAGACCAAGAACAAAAAAATCGATCGCCCTCTCGAAGATTACGGAGGCTAAAATAAATATAAAATCGCCCTTTATCAAATAGGCCAAAACACCAGAACGAAACAATTCACCAGACCTAAACGGAAAGAGGAGATTTACGAAATAGCCTATCGCCAAAGCAATTAATGGCTTAGCATTAGAGACTTCGATATTTCCGTGCTTAAGAATCCCACGCCAGCGAATTACCCTCACCACATGCCCCAAAAAAAGAAGTGCTGTAGCAAGGAAAAGCAAAGGAAGAGACCAAGCTATATTAGGGCTCAACATTTAATCCGCCCAACGACTTTCTTAGCAAGCAAGTATTCCTCTGGAGTTCCAAATGAAATATGCCTATCCAAGTCTAAGCCACGTATCAACCCCCCAGACCTCACCATCAAGTTAAATACTCCGCTGATAAAAAGCTCATCATAAGAACACTCATTTTTATATTTTGAATAAAATGAGTTTAAAAAATTCGGTGAACTAAAGCCATAAGCACCTGCGATTGCATTTTTTGAAATTTTATTTTTTTCAGCGGTAGCCTCTAGCACTCCATCAGCAGTATATTTGGCGTAGGAATAACAACCCAGCTCAGAATGAAAATTACATAAAAATCCATCCAATATGCCGGTCTTTAAATCCTTAATAAAAAAATCTAGTTTTTTTGCCTCAAAAAATTGATCGCAGTCATTAATAATAATTGGCGCAGCTATCTCAGCCTCGGCCACAGCTATCATTGCAGTTTCTAAAGCGCCAGAAGTAACATTGGGAATTTTTATAACCGAAGCGCTTGGGTAATAATTGAGAATTTTTTTGTCTAAAGCATATTTATCTGCATGCTCCTGAAGAATGACATAGATTAATGAAATTTCCTCAGAAGTACTATTTATAATTGATTCGGTAGCCCACCAAAAAAAAGGTTTTTTATCTAATTGAATTAATGGTTTGGGCTCAGAATAGCCCAGAATAGAAAATCTAGAGCCTCTGCCGGCCATTGGCATTACAAGCGTCAGCATACAATGCTCATATTATTTCCTCAGAACTATATTTTCGCTTCAAGTCTCTGAAATCGGTTTTGGCAAATTTATTTTTATCAAGCCTAAACTTTATTGGAATCAAAAGGGTTTTAAGTGACTGCTTCACCAACTTAACATTTGATATCTGTCCATCTTCACGCCACGACACAGGTGTAAATAATAATTTTCTCTGTGATCCAATTAAGTCAGCTAGAAGTACGCAATTAAAAGTTAAGTCGTCAGGGGCGAGCTCGACTTCAGAAGGCAGCGCACTTAATCTAAAAATATTCAGTCCAGAGCCGAGGTCATAAATTCTTTTTTTTAATAAGATCGAATAAAAAATATTAAACAAGCGATTACCTAAAATTCTAAATCTGGAATATCCAATGAGATTAGATCCAAGCATAAAGCGAGCGCCTAGGATTGCGTCGTAATCAAGAAAGTCTCCTTCAAGCATACTCTTAAAGTCCGAAAGAGAGCCCTGATCGTCTCCATGTAAAACAATTATCCAGTCAAAGCCTTTGGAGAGAGCATAGTTGAAAGCAACTTTATGCGACCCCCCTAGGCCATAGTTATTGGCATTTTGTAAAACCTTTACAAATGGTTGTCTTTTTTGTGCTTCGGATTTTGCAACCGCAAGAGTTTCATCTGTGCTTCTATTTTCCACAATAATCACCTGGGAAATAGCGCCCGAAACCCATTGCTCATCCAATTGCGCAAATACTCTTGGGAGTTGAGAGGAACAGTTATAGGCTGGAATAAAAAGGAGAGTTTTAT
>CAIYZI010000643.1 GCA_903930665.1 uncultured beta proteobacterium | reverse complement strand
CAAGATATAGAGCAAAGATGTACGGTCAATACAGTCACTGGGAATTTTTATGTGATGCGGACGCAGCAATCAAAGCATACGGAAGGCCAGCGAAATTAGAAATATGCATAAATGGTGAGTGGGCTTAATGCCTACTTGCTGGTTAGGGAGGGGTGATGGGTAAATTAGCAGAGGAATTTAAACAAGCGGCCATTAAAAAAAACATTACCTCTTGGGATTCTCATGATTGCAGCTTTTGCGGTTATATTGTGGGCTATAAGTTCGGAGAAAACCACGAAATTGTAGTATTTGACCATGGATGCGACTGCACAGGACGAAGAAATATAAGACGATGTACTTGGGATGATGTAGCGCAAGCATACAACATTCAAAGAGATGCATCAGTCATTGAAGAAATGAATAAATTTTGGGGCTTTTAATGGAAGAGCAAACACCAGTATATATAGGCGCAGAAGGCATGATTAGGTATAAAGCCAATATAGCTCTAGCTGAATTATTAGAGGTATTAAATTTACACAATGCCTCTTTGCAGGAGAAATTAAGAATTAGAGATGCATTTGTCGCTTGTCTTGAGGCTGTAGAGATTAAAGAGGGACTCAATGAAAATAAATAGAGTTAAAAAAACTCTGCAATTTACTACAATAGCTCAGCAATTGAAGGCCTTTGAATCCATTGGATGGGGTGCAATAAGCGGAGTTAAGCAAATGGCAGAAATAGACCAAGAATTCGAATTATTTGTACACGTTGGCAAAGGAAACAGTAATTACCACTTTTCCGACCCTAATCTTGATGTAATTATTAGTCAATTAGCCAATCTTTATTGCAATATTAAAGTCCGAGAATTGCAAAAATGATGTTATTGTTTTTAGCGTATTTTATAGCCGCGATTTTTTGCCTACTTGCGGCTATTTTTTTATAAGGAAATATTATGCATATCCTACTTACACTTCACTTTATCACCTCTGTTGCCATGCTTCCCTATCCATCCATGGAGACTTGCCAAGCAGCAGCAGTTTATTACCATCAGCATTATGGCGAAGAGCTTAAAAAAGCCACTTGCAGAAAGATAAAGGAGGAAAATAGCGCGCATGATTGAGCGATTAATTTGCTATTTTTACAGAGGCCATAAATTTAAAAAGCGGCTAGAATTTAGCAATTGGGTAGATAGCGAGCATTACGAGTGTAATGACGTAAATATTTGTGAATTTTGCGGAAAAAAGATATACGAGGAATCAGATGATAAAAATAATTAAAAAATGGCTCTGCAATCAAGATATTTCTTTTGGGTTTTTGTTGGGCTCAACATTCTCGGGTGGAGTTTATATGATTATCGAACTTATTAAGGCGAATTTATGAATCCAGTTAGCCCAGATGATGAAAAAGACCTTCGCGACTTCTATCGCGAATGGTATTCATGCTACACCCCTAGAAATCCAATAAAACCTCCGTCAATCGTTTCTATGCGTATTTTATTTCAATACTATACCGATGGGTCAATTCCGGGAGATTTCATCGCCAGCATACTTCAAAACGATTTATACGGGGCTTTTAATCATGCCCCCATGGCTGTTGCTGTTAATGAATTCGGTGAAATGTACGAAATCAGCGAAGTTGAGCTTCTTAACGGCACGATTCAATACCTGACAGTTCGCTTTCCCATTGAGTGTTATGGCAACGCCGAGAAGTTTGCGAAATGGATTAACAAAAAGAAAAAGGAATCAACCAGTGGACGAAAAACAAAATACTATTAGGCCTGCAACTGTTGAGCTAAATGTGCCAGATGCGCTTAAAATGCTAATCTCAATGACTAAGGTTGTCATAGATGAGTCATGCATAGGCCAATTTGCCCCAAATTCAGTGATAGAAGCTGCTGAAATACTTTTCCTAGGCCTTATTGAGGGTATGAGAGAAAAACTCAAGGAAGAGGAATTTAGGAGCTTTTGGGTGAGTGAGTTTATTGTCGAAACAGGCATGTATAAATTAACCGACCTTGAGCGACTCAAAGAAGCGGCAGAAAAGAAAAAATCAGTCATCATCCATCCCTTCAAGAAAACCAAGCATTAACCGTATTGGCGCCTTTTTTGTTTGCGAAAGTTAGAAATCCCTTTAATCTAGGCGCCTCTTATCCCCAATTTCTGGGGATAACCTTGTGTAAAAGTCTTAAAAGTTCTTATAAAGCATAAGAATTCTACGCTGTATAAAATCATTTCAATGAATTACGCATTTTTTCCATTGCAGTTTTTCTGGCTTCTTCTGTTTGTTTTGAAGCGTAATGTTGTTTCGGTAGTGCGGGTAAAATTGGGTCAAATTCTTTCCCCTCGCGAAACATACGACATGAGATTTCATAATTTCTTGTGAAGAGAGCAAGTGCGTCTTTTTCGCTCAAATGTTTTAAATCCCAACTACCCGTTTGCTTGTAAGCATGCTGAATGCAAACATGTGACCATTTTTTCTCTGATTCGCTTATTTGTTTTTTTACTTCTTGCCATGCTTCATGCAGTGAAGGTAAATCATGATAAATATCTTTTAGGCACATTTCGATAAATTGCCCAGATGTAGGAACAAATTTTGCATCTTTATCGCACCTTAACCGTAAATGATTTAAACCATTTTCAATTAAATTAGCATCTTTAATGCCGGCTAATGTAAAAGCTTTAAACCATGAACGTTTTGCTTCTATGTAAACATCCATATCAGGCCAACAAACATTATACGCGGTGCAAATAGATTTTATCTGTTTAAAAATATAATTTATATATTCTTTTGTTTTTGCTTCATCTTCCTCGGGATTTTTATCGGATGAAGAAACAAGAGGTGCTCGATAATTAAAGCCATTTATTATGTCGCCTATTTTTTTCATGATAATTTCCAATTTAAGTCATCATTTAATTTTGATTTTTTTTCCGCACTCACCCATTCAGCCTTAAATCCTTGCCAACCAGCGGCTACCATTTGCTCGAAAGCATCTAATGGATTCGCGCATTTAGCTAATTCCTTGTTTAATCGATTCCATGCGGTTTGTGTTAAAGGACTTTTTTTGGCTTTCCTATTAGCCAGCCAATCTTCAATCATGGATATTGGAATGTTATGTGGGTTTTGTATTAATACATCTTCGGCAGTTAATCGTAATTTTTTTTCTTGCGGTAATGGATAATAAGATTCTGGATAATCGATTGGAATAACATTTTTTTTGTTATTTATTATTTTAGGTTCCTCTTTGGGTTCCTCTTTTAGGTTCTGTGTCGGCGCCAACGACTGGTACCGGTCGGCGCCAACGACTGGTGCCAGTCGTTCTGGGCGACTGGTCGGCGCCAACGACTGGTCAATTTCATCCTCAACATAATCACCTTCTCGCCAATTATCTATCATTAATTGCATCACCGGAATTTGATTTCCTCTTCCTCTCATTTCTCCAGTTAATCGCAAAATGCCAATTTCTATAAAACGTTTTCGATGTTGGATGATGGTATCGCGATGAAGTAGCGTGTCTTTAGCTAATCGTGAAATAGAAGGCCAGCATTCACCGCGCTCACCGCAGCGGTCTGCTATTGCTAATAAAATTAATTTTTCAATGGGGGAAATGATATCTTTTGAAAGTTTCCAAACAAATCTTGTGGCATCTATACTCATACAAACTCCTTGTGTAAAAAATATTTCCTCCAAGGGGTTGCATTTACACTAAAATGGTTACATAATAGTGTCATGTTTAATCCTGGGAAGAGGATTAAATGCATCTAAAGCATGTACGGCAAATACATGCTTATCCCACCCCAGTTACCCGCGAGGTGTTTAGATACATCTTGTGGGTAACATCCTAATGTATTTATCGATATGATTCAATAGGTTGCGTTTTTTATAATCATTAATTTTTTTAATTTTGTTGCGCTATGCGCCCAAAGCCATTAGAATGCGGAAAGCAACTGCTGCTTCCTTGTTTAGAATAAGAATATTTGAATCCAAGTCGCGCCTTACCCTCCTAAGTAGACGCGACACCCTTGGATTAAATATTTTCGGTAAGGATTTCTTTGAGCATCAAATGACGGTGGAATGCTTCATTTTTTGACTGAAATAAAGGCTTGATGTAATCGGGGGAAAGGTCATCAATGCTTTCAACAAAATAATCAATGCCATTAAGCGCCAATTCCATGCCTTGATACCATGCATTAGCTTCGTTTACACTTTCAAAGATAAATTTAGAAAACTCTTTATGCTGGTAATTAATGTATAATGTATCTTCAATAAGGCAAATCTTGCTGATTCGATCCCCGTTGATTATTTCTTTTCTATCCCTGTATTTAATCTTAATCCACATGATTATTCTTCCTCTCTATGGATTCGGGTCTGGAAGTTCTCCAATAAATCACAGATATCCCCTAATATATTATCGGCCAATTCATCAATTTTAGTTAAATCCCCGCATACCAAATTGCTTTTAATTACCGCCCTTAACTGTACGTCTCTATCCCCAAGGTTGACTTCTATCATGTGCTGCTCCTTATTATTATTAATCCTGTCGGCGTGCATCCTCTAATCGAGCCACAAAAAGTCCTCTTGTTACTTTTTCAATCTTAAGTTGGCTTAAAATAGGAATAAATCCTTGCTTTTTCCAGTTAACAATCGAAGTAGATCCGACTTTTGTTTCGCGCATAATATTCGCGTGAGTTCCATAATATTCTAATAACTCTTTTATTCTCATTTTCTATTCCTATTGTTTACATTTTTATGGTAACATAATAGTGTAAATTCATAATAATAACAAGACCATTTAGGAGGGTAAATGCAAGATAGAATACAACTTGACGATGGAATCCATGATATTCCCAACGAACTTTATCACAGTTCATCAGGAATCAGTCGCTCGGTGCTCATGCAGTTTAAGAGAAGTCCGTATCATTACCATAAAAGATTCCATAATCCTGATTATGTGACTCCAGCATCCACTCCAGCGCTTATTATGGGTGATGTAGTTCATACAATCGTGCTTGAGCCTCATAAAGCCGATG
Source organism: uncultured beta proteobacterium (assembly GCA_903930665.1). Taxonomy (GTDB): domain Bacteria; phylum Pseudomonadota; class Gammaproteobacteria; order Burkholderiales; family Burkholderiaceae; genus Polynucleobacter. Next base: position 2,966 of record CAIYZI010000643.1, on the reverse strand, counting down.
AACGCTATGTGATTAAGCCATCGTTCGACCGAAGAACTAAGGCCGGAAAGATTGAATATGAGAAGTTTATGTGTGGCGTACAAGGGCGAATGGTTATCGACCAAGACATGCTAAGCCAAGCATTGAAAATGGGACTATCAATTCGCGACCATGAGCTTGCGCAAGCGGTTCTTAAGGACGCAAGGATTGAGCAATCAATCTATTTTACGCACCAAGAAACAGGATTGCAGTGCAAGGTTAGGCCGGATATCTGGAATGGAACTTTGGTGGGCGACCTTAAAAGTACAAATGATGCCTCATACTATGCCTTCCAGCGCTCAGCACTTAACTATGGCTATTTCCTGCAAGCAGGCATGATTTACGAAGCTTTAAAAAGCATCGAAATAATCATGGAAAAGTTTGTTTTTATTGCGGTGGAAAAAGAAGAGCCGAATGCGGTTGCAGTGTATGAACTTGATGAAGAATGCATTGACTATGGCGTAGAGCAATTCAATACATTGATGATGCAATTATACGAGTGCCGCATGAAAGAATCATTCCCGAGCTATCCATTTGCTACAATAGCCCTCCCTAAATATGCGAATTACCAACAACTAGGAGAAGTTGACCATGATTGAGAACGCAGAAGAATTAAAAGCTTTTTTTGATAAATTAGTTACTCAGCTTGATGTGTTACAGCGGTTCTTTTTGGCCTCCCAAGAGAGAATTATTAATCTTGAGCGTCAAATGCAAGTTTTAACTGAGCATTGTTTGGGAAATATCATCAGAGAGGGTGAAAAAGATGAATGAAATGCATCTAGGCTTTAATGCCCCTAAAGAAGTGGAAAAAGATACAGCTTTACAGGCGACAAGCGAAGCAAGAGCGGTTGCCGAGGTTCAAGCAAGTTACGTTATTGCCAAGAAATTTCCTAGGAATCAACATGAAAGCTATATGGCTATCATAGAGGCGTGTAAAAGGCCTTTTTTAGCAGAGCAAGCCATGTATGCCTACCCACGAGGTGGAACGCTTGTTAAAGGGCCTTCAATTCGCCTTGCTGAGGCTATGGCGCAGTCATGGGGCAATTTAGATTGCGGAATAAGAGAAATATCACAATCAAACGGGGTATCGGTTGCTGAGGCTTATGCAATCGATTTACAAACTAATACTAGAATAACAAAGGTGTTCCATGTCCAACATAAACGAGATACTAAGCAAGGTTCAAAAAGACTTACGGACAGCAGAGATATTTACGAGCTCGTTGCAAACCAGGGCGCAAGACGCCTCAGGGCTTGCATTCTTGGGATTATACCTGGAGATGTTATCGAAGCTGCTGTTGAACGATGCGCAAGAACTCTTGAATCATCCGACGTGCCAATTGCGGAACAAATCAGAAAAATGATTGCTGCATTTGATGAGATTGGGGTTAAGGTAGAGCATCTAGAGAAGCGCTTAGGCCATAACCTTGATGCAACTATACCTCAAGAGATTGTCACGCTTAAATCTATCTATAAATCGATTAAAGACGGCATGGCGCAGCGAGAGGATTTCTTTGATATTGGCAATGCTATTGTTGCAGAGGGAAAAAAAGAGCTCAAAGAATTTCTTGCTAAAAATAAGAAATCAATTGATAACGAGTCACTTCCTGAAATGAAAATGGATATTAAAACAGGCCCCGAAACAGGCGAAATATTACCGAAGGATTTGCAATAAATGGATATACCTTTAATTGTAGATAAAATAATGAAGCATCATTGTGCTCATTCAAATGCCGGTTTAGCTCCATGTGTTATGATTATCAATGAGCAAGAAATGTATCAACTTCGAGTATTTGTCGATAAATATTTTGATAGTCAAAGTACTCAAGATATTGAATATTTTTATGGTGTAAAATTAATTGTTTTGAAGGATTTGCAATGAATGTAAATGAGTTAAGTTTCGTTATGTTCTTTATTCCTCACACTAAAAAGTGGTCGATAAAGGTTCAACATAAAGGGGTGCGGTTATCCGCGCCTTTCTTGATTGAATGCGCTGATAATTTGAATGAAGCAATTCATAAGTTAATGATGTGGGTTCAGCAAATGGTTAATCAAAAGCCTTTAGGGGAATCGGTTAGCGATTATGTGGCTCGCAATAAATCAGGTGAATAAAAAAGGGCTCGAAAGAGCCCTATATCTATTGTTTAAAATATAAATCTGTATTGCTTCCTTCCTTTACTGCTTTAGTATAGCTATCCATTCGAAGTTTTTTAATTGCTCTTTTATCGGATGTTTGTAGCCAATAGAAGATTGCGCCAAGTATTGCAAATGTAAAAATTGTATCCCATGGAATAAACATATCAAAACCCTTGCACTTCTTTAACTCGTTTCTCGTGCATCTGAAGCAACGCACGCACATAATGAAGTGCTTTAACGCAATCCATTTCATCCATGGTTTCCACTACCTTTTTAAAGCTATTTGAGACGCTCGGTGATTCTAATACTGCTTTCTTGTGCTGTTCGTAGTTCATTATTCTTCCTCGTAAAAATCAATGCAATCACAATAAATTATGTTATAACCGCAATAGTGGCACTCTGTTATTTCGTCCTCATCTCCGTGCTCTTCCATTATTTCTTTTCCAACATCAGCCTCATTTCACTAGGCTGCAATTCTTGACAATTATGCTCAACATCTTCCATTTTCAAATCTAGATATTTGACAATCATTAAAAGCTCTTGGCGTATCACATCAAGATTGTTTAGTTCATTATTTAACCATTTAATCAAAGCTCTCGTTTCATAGCATGAGCCTTCTTCTGATAGATATTTAAATATACTTAAGTGATTCATTTCTTATCCTTGTATTTATTCAGCAAGTAGGCATTAAGCCCACTCACCATTTATGCATATTTCTAATTTCGCTGGCCTTCCGTATGCTTTGATTGCTGCGTCCGCATCACATAAAAATTCCCAGTGACTGTATTGACCGTACATCTTTGCTCTATATCTTG
>CAIYZI010000642.1 GCA_903930665.1 uncultured beta proteobacterium | reverse complement strand
GTTGCTGAACACGCTCCCCATGGAAGACGTGGTGCCTATACCGCCTGGATTCAGACTACGGCTACTCTAGGTCTGTTTCTCTCTTTACTCGTGATTTTATTTACCCGTGAATTCACGGGGCCTGACTTTGAAGTATGGGGTTGGCGTATTCCCTTCATTCTTTCGATTGCACTCTTAGGGGTTTCTGTTTATATCCGTTTATCGATGAATGAATCTCCTGCTTTCAAGAAAATGAAAGAAGAAGGCAAGTTGTCTAAAGCACCTTTGACAGAATCTTTTGGTCAATGGAAAAACCTCAAGATTGTGATCTTAGCTCTCTTTGGTTTGGTTGCAGGTCAGGCGGTTGTTTGGTACACAGGACAGTTTTATGCTTTGTTCTTTATGGGTCAAGTATTAAAAGTTGATCCTAAGACTGTGAACTTGTTAGTGGCTGCTTCCTTAGTAGTGGGTACTCCGTTCTTTATCATTTTTGGCAGTTTGTCTGACAAAATTGGACGCAAAGTTGTAATTATGTCGGGACTCCTGATTGCGATTGTTTTATACATTCCCAATACCCCCGTTTCACTTTTCAATGCCTTAACCCACTTTGCTAACCCAGCTCTTGAAAAAGCGATGGCAAATGCACCAGCAACTATTACCGCTGACGTTAATGAATGTAGCTTCCAATTCAATCCTACTGGTACAGCCAAGTTCACCAGCTCTTGTGATATTGCAAAGCAAGTGATGGCATCTAACTCCGCTAGCTATAGCACCATTCCTAGCGCTCCTGGTTCAGTAGCGGTAGTAAAGATTGGTGATGCTGTTATCCAAGGTTACTCATCAAATGGATTAGATCCAGCTGAAGTAAAAGTAAAAGATGCGGAGTTTAAGAAGGCTATTCGTGAAGCTTTAAATAATGCGGGTTATCCGGTTAAAGCGGATCCTAGTCAAATGAATATTCCAATGCTGCTTGTATTGCTCATCATCTTGGTTATTCTGACGACGATGGTTTACGGCCCAATTGCTGCAATGCTAGTGGAGATGTTCCCAACCCGCATTCGTTATACCTCGATGTCTCTTCCGTACCATATTGGTAATGGTTGGTTTGGAGGTTTGCTACCCACCATCTCTTTTGCCTTGGTTGCGCAAGATGGCAATATTTACTATGGTCTTTGGTATCCCATCATCATTGCTGCAATGACTCTGGTCATTGGTACATTGTTTATTCGGGAGACTAAAGATGTGGATATCTATGCACGGGACTGATATCTTGTATTGAGAAATGTATTAAGACTAAGATGCTTTAGTCTGTCATTTCGTCTGTAATTTCATCAAACCCGACTACTGAGTGGTCGGGTTTTTTATTGATATTGATGCTTCTTTTTTAAGGGTGTCCCAAACCACATTCATGCGCTCAATTTTTTTATATTCATTGGGCATGATCATCCAAAAGCTACGAATAATGCTGATCTCTTTCGGCAATATTTCCTGTAGACCAGTAACCTCGTTAGCCATAAAGCTGGGGAGAATGGCGACCCCTAGACCAGAACGCGCTGCTTGCAGTTGGGATTGAATGCTTGTGCTGCGAAATGAGATTTGTTTTGGTTTACAGATTTCATCGAGGTAGCTCAGTTCCTTGCTAAATAGTAAATCATCAACATAGCTAATGAAGGCCTGTTTATCTAAATCGCTGCGGGTATTGATTTTGGGATTGGACTCCAAATATTCATTGGATGCATACAGCTTTAACTCATAGTCTCTTAGCTTTGTGACAAGGTAAGGTCCGCGTGTAGGTCTTTGGAGTGTGATCGCAATATCAGCCTCTCGGCGTGAAAGATTAACAATCCGAGGAAGGGATAGCAGGTCAATGGACAATCGGGGAAACTTTTTCCCAAGGCGATAAAGAATCGGCCCAACAATATAAGCGCCAAATCCTTCAGTTGCACCTATTCGAACAGTGCCTGTAATTTCAGTATTTTCTGACTGTACGTTTTTGTTAATCCCATGAATTTGTCGCTCTACCTTATGAGCGATCTCTTGCAGTTGTATGCCAGCTTCCGTTAATTCAAAGCCGACATTGTTTCGTGTGAATAACTGAACGCCCATTTCTCGCTCCAGAGCCTGAATCCGCCTGGAAACCGTGGTGTGGTTTACCCCTAAAGACCGGGCCGCGACAACCAATCTTCCATCTTTTGCAAGCGCTAAAAAATACTGTAAATGATCCCAATTCATTGAATTTATTACCAATATTCTAAGGTTGATGAGGTTTTATTGTGTGCATTATTGCAGATTAAACTTGCAAAATGTAGTGTTGTTAATACATTTTTATGCATATATCCTTATCTTCATTCGAACTCAATAATGTTTTGTTAATCAACTCAAAGGAAATATTCATGACCACAAATCCACCAAATATCCCCTTATTTATTAATGGTCAATTGGTTCAGTCCAAAACACAAGAATGGCGCGATGTGGTCAATCCAGCAACGCAAGAAGTGCTGGCACGTGTTCCTTTTGCAACGGCTGATGAAGTCAATGAGGCGGTTGCAAGCGCAGCCAAAGCATTTGCTACCTGGAAAAAGACTTCAATTGGTGCAAGAGCTCGTATTTTTCTCAAGTATCAGCAGTTAATTCGTGAAAACATGAAAGAACTTGCTGCTATTTTGACTGCGGAACAAGGTAAGACCTTGGCAGATGCTGAAGGTGATGTATTTCGTGGTCTTGAGGTTGTAGAGCACGCTGCTGCAATTGGCAATCTCCAATTGGGTGAATTTGCTAATAACGTAGCAGGCGGTGTGGACACTTATAGTCTCTTGCAACCGATCGGTGTTTGTGCAGGTATCACCCCTTTCAATTTTCCAGCAATGATCCCTTTGTGGATGTTCCCTATGGCAATCGTGACTGGCAATACTTTTGTATTAAAACCTTCTGAGCAAGACCCTATGGTTACGATGCGTTTGGTAGAGCTGGCTGCACAAGCTGGTGTGCCTGCAGGTGTATTGAATGTTATTCACGGTGGTGAATCTGTTGTGAATGGTATCTGTGATCACCCAGACATTAAAGCGGTTTCCTTTGTTGGCTCGACACGCGTCGGTACCCATGTGTATAACCGTGCTTCATTGAGCGGCAAGCGGGTGCAGTGCATGATGGGTGCAAAAAATCACGCGATCATCATGCCTGATGCCAATAAAGAGCAGACATTAAACAATTTGCTCGGTGCTGCTTTTGGGGCAGCCGGTCAGCGCTGTATGGCGATCTCTGTAGCCGTTTTGGTTGGTGATGCCAAAAACTGGGTTGCAGATTTAGTCGAAAAATCTAAAGCATTGAAAGTCAATGCTGGTGTTGAAGCCGGTACCGATGTTGGGCCATTGGTTTCTCAGGGCGCTTACAGCCGCGTAAGTGGCTTGATTGAGAAGGGTGCAGCAGAAGCTAAGTTAGAGCTCGACGGCAGACAAGTCAAGGTTGTCGGATATGAAAATGGTAACTTTGTAGGGCCAACTATTTTTTCAGGTGTGAAGCCTGGGATGGCAATTTACGAGCAAGAAATTTTTGGCCCAGTACTGTGCATTAGTTTTGCAAAAGATATTGATGAGGCTATCGCCATGATCAATAAAAACCCAAATGGCAATGGAACAGCTATTTTCACTCAATCAGGTGCCTCTGCGCGCAAGTTCCAGGAAGAAATTGATATTGGTCAGGTTGGTATTAACGTTCCAATTCCAGTTCCAGTCCCAATGTTTTCCTTTACTGGATCGCGCGCCTCTAAACTAGGTGATCTTGGTCCTTACGGCAAGCAAGTCATTGCGTTCTATACGCAAACCAAAACAGTTACCGCACGTTGGTTTGACGATAGTACGGCCTCTGCTGGCGTAAATACCACCATTAGTTTGAAGTAATTAAGAGGCCCATATGACTTACGAAAATATTATTGTTACCACTCATGGCAAAGTAGCACTCATTACCCTTAATCGCCCTAAAGCTTTAAATGCGCTTAGTCCTGATTTAACAAGGGAACTTGGTGAAGCGCTTGATGTATTGGCACACGATCCAAAAGTTGCTGCTGTTGTACTTACAGGTAGTGAAAAAGCATTTGCAGCTGGTGCGGATATTAAGGTGATGAAAGATTGGTCTTATATGGATGTTTATAAGGCCGACTTTATTACCGCAACTTGGGAAAGTATCGTTAAGTTTCGCAAGCCAACGATCGCTGCTGTTGCGGGATATGCGCTTGGTGGTGGATGTGAATTGGCTATGATGTGTGACTTTATCATTGCCGCTGATAATGCCAAATTTGGCCAACCAGAAATTACTATTGGCACAATTCCTGGTGCTGGTGGTACGCAACGTCTAACGCGCCTGGTTGGTAAATCTAAGGCAATGGAAATGGTTCTGACCGGTCGCATGATGGATGCCGCAGAAGCTGAAAGAGCTGGATTGGTTAGTAGGGTAGTTCCTCTGGATCAACTAATTTCTGATGCATTGAAAACCGCAGAAAAGATTGCCTCTATGTCATTGCCTATAACAATGATGGCTAAGGATGCGGTAAATAGAGCGTATGAAGTCTCTTTAAATGAAGGTATTCATTTTGAAAGACGCCTGTTCCATTCAACATTCTCCACAGAAGATCAAAAAGAAGGTATGAATGCCTTCTCTGAGAAACGCCCACCTGTATTTAAAGATCAATAAAGAATCAAGGGACGAATATGAAAATAGGATTCATCGGTTTAGGTAATATGGGTGCCCCTATGGCGCGTAACTTGCTTAAGGCTGGTCACGAGTTGACTGTGTTTGACGTAGTTCAGTCAAATGTTGATGCTTTAGTAAAGCTGGGTGATGGCAAAGTAAAAGCAGCCACAACTCCTGCAGCTACTCTAGATTCTGGAGTGGAAGTAGTGGTAACAATGCTGCCTGCTGCCCAACATGTGAAGTCTGTCTATCTTGGCGAGAATGGATTGTTGTCAGCTAATGTTAAGGGCATTGTGCTGATGGATTCTTCAACGATCGATCCTATGTCTGCACGAGAGGTTGCGAAGGCTGCTGCTGAAAAAGGCGCATTGATGTTAGATGCTCCTGTCTCTGGTGGTACTGGCGGTGCCGAAGCCGGTACTTTAACTTTCATGGTTGGAGGCGAAGAGGCCCTGTTCATTCAAATGAAATCGCTACTGCAATCAATGGGTAAAAATATTGTTTATTGCGGTGGCGCTGGCAATGGACAGGTGGCAAAGGTTGCCAATAATATGCTTTTAGGTATCTCCATGATTGGTACTGCTGAGGCCATGGCTTTAGGTGTTTCATTGGGTATGGATGCAAAAGTATTGGCAGGCATCATTAATACTTCAAGTGGCCGTTGCTGGAGCTCTGATACTTATAACCCTTACCCTGGCGTATTGGAAAATGTGCCTGCTTCACGCGGATATACAGGAGGCTTTGGCTCGGATCTCATGTTGAAGGACTTAGGTTTAGCAACTGAGGCAGCAAAATTGGCAAAACAACCTGTTCCATTGGGTAGTCTGGCTCAACAGATCTATCAAACATTTAGCTTGCAAGGTAGTGGCGGTCTGGATTTTTCCGCGGTCATTAATTTGTTTACAAAAAAATAAGCAATTCCTGGAATCCATCTGATGAGTGACGAAATTCTTTTTGAGAAAAAAAATGGGCTGGGTCTGATCACTTTGAATCGACCCAAAGCATTAAATGCATTGAATTATTCAATGATCAAACTGATGCATAAAACGCTCAAGGATTGGGAAAGCGATCAGGAGGTTTTGGCAGTACTGGTTAAAGGTGAAGGCGAAAAGGCTTTCTGTGCTGGTGGAGATATTCGCAGTATTTACGAGAGCATTACTTCAGGCAG
>CAIYZI010000641.1 GCA_903930665.1 uncultured beta proteobacterium | reverse complement strand
TAAAGATTTTCTGAAGGCCCCTGCCCCTGAGTTTTGTGGCAAATCTGCCCCACGCTTTACTACGAACTGGAGGCCATTCAAGACTACAGCGCCCTCCCCTACTAGTCAAAAATACGCCATTCAAGTAATACGAACTTGCTTTGATTGGTTGGTAGATGTCCGCTATTTGGCGGGTAATCCCTGGGTTGCAGTCAAAGACCCTGTAACCGATAAAAAAGAGCACATTCTACAGATTGAAAAGGCGCTTCGGCTAGAGGTTTGGACTCAGCTCATTGAAGCTTTGGATGCAGTTTGCATTGGCACCAGCGGCAATCAATTTCGCATTGCTCGAGCAGCAATTTTGCTCATGGGGGACTCTGGCCTACGAAGGGATGAAGTAGCTGGTGCGGAGCGCATTAACCTTCGCGCAAGCCAATACGCTGATGTATGGGAGTTAAGCGTCCTAGGCAAGCGCAGTAAATGGAGGACTGTACCAATTAGTATGAGGGCTATTGTGGCTTTAAAAGAGCATTACCAGGATCGAAAACAGGCCTGGGATGGATCGGATTCAAGCCCCCTACTGTCCCCACTAAAGGTCCCAAGAACACAAAATGCCATCGAAAAACATGGGATATCAATTGATCGGGCGCACTACACTGCTCATGGACTATATCGCCTGATTGAGGCCACGCTAAAACGGATAGTAGCCGCTAATGAAGATTGGTCGCAAGCTGATAAGACAGCCATTTTGGGTTTGAGTGCCCATGACTTTAGGCACACCTTCGCCACTAATTTTGTAGCAAAAGGCGGGGCAGTAGATGTGGCGCAGAAGATTCTAGGTCATGCGTCGATTAGCACCACCAGCATCTATGTTCAAGCCGAAAAACAAAGGTCAATGGAAGAAGCGGCTAAGTATTTTTCGAGGATTGAGGCATGAGTACCAAGTATTGCAGCAGTTGTTCGGCAACTAGAAACATAGAGGGTGGCCAAAATGTGAATTACCGTAGTTCTGATGGCTTTACACGTCACCGTTGGAAATGTCGTCATTGCATTGCTCGAACTTCAGATAGCATTTACTCAAAAAAAGCAAAAGTAATTCGCCCTATTGATAGCGTTGCTAAATAGCGCTTTTTTATACACCACAAAGAGATCAGATAGTTTTTTTGGAACGCCTAGGTAATTGGGAGTAAATATTGCTGATACATCAGTATTTCATCAGGCATTATTTCCCAAAAAATCGATTCATTAGCATCTTCAGCCTCAGAAACATAGGCTTGAATTGCATCATGGCCTAGTTGCGAGCGACATCCAAAATCTTTGATTTGAATTGAAACCAAAAGATTTGCACTATCGCCTGATTTGTAGCTATTGGTGGCTAACACCAAAGAAGCGCCATCCTTCACAATAGCGCCAATTGTTGCTAGATTAGCCAATTGCCTTTGCTTTGGGTCGGAATCCAATGCATCCTGGCTAAATTCAATCTTCGTAACGGCATGGGATTTGATGTTGAGAACGGCAACACGATAAGCCCCCTGCCCCTCTAAATCAGCATGAAATGCTTGAGCCTCAAGGATTGCTATGTAAAGCAAATCTTCTAATGTTTTAAGTAGAAACAGGAAGTCATCATTATTTAGCGCGGTACTGAGTCGGCCCAATGTAGTGATGTTCTTCTTGATTTCGATAACCTTTTTCATGGGGCGATTATCGCCAAGAAACTGGATTTACACAAAACTATGTAGCCATG
>CAIYZI010000640.1 GCA_903930665.1 uncultured beta proteobacterium | reverse complement strand
TCGACGTTCAAACATCCCGCATCGTTTCCGTTTCCACCTTCACCCCGATACTCCACCAAGAAAGTGTGCTGATTCGGAGGATCTTAACGAAATAAAGTCATTTTTAAATAATTGGTGGAATGAACTGGAGAATGGAAGTAGGCGGGATCAACTTAGTTTTAATTATGCATTAAAGAAAACGGGAGTAAATTTTTGTAGCTTATTGGATGACGGTTATACAACTAGAAATACGCCATTGGTGGCTTGGGTTAGGCATGACTATGGCATGGGACCAGCTCAAACATTAATTGATGAACTGAATTTCCCGATTGAAGATCCCTTTATAAATTCTTCTTATTCAATGATCAAAGAAAATCATTTAATTAAATTTTCTCAATTATCAATAGAAGTGATAGTGTGCATAAATAAAAATTCAAAGAGTTATCGAAGATGTCTTGAGTCAATTAATAATTCAAGAAATAATGCTACGTATCAACTTTTAGTAATAGATAATTCATGTAATTCAAGTACTGGTAAATTCTTAAAAGATTTTAGCTTCGAAAAATCTTGGGTAGAAATTATCGGTGGTGAACCATTAGAAATAAATTATATTGAACTCATAAATGATGCTTTTAAAAAAACGAAATCAGAATTTGTAATTTTTTTAGATGCTGATTCGCTTGTATCGAATGAGTGGGTCGAGAAGATGGTTGATTCTGTTGAATCAACTCAGGGGGTGGGCATAACTTCCCCTATAGTTAAAATAGTAGATTTTCCTGTTGAAAAAAATTCCATGCCAAATGAATTAAATTTAGAAATGAATGCTACCTATGAGAATTTAACCCCAGCGGGAATCCTCCCTCTTGTGGGTATAGTGAACCAATATTGCTTTGGTGTATCTAGAAAAGTAATCAACGAAATTGGGCATTTTGATACTATTCATTTTGACGATATGCTTTCATGTCTGATTGACTATTGTTTTCGAGCGGGAGACAAAGGTTTTCTATCAGTGATTGCCACTCATACCTGTATTTCTCATTTAAATCATAGCAATAAACTCAGTAAAAGATTGCTTACAGCTTCTGACCTAAATCTAACAAAAATCTATTCGCCACTCAGGATTGACAGGGCAATGGATGGCTTAAATCGACACCCACTAATCAATCAATTAAAAAATTATGTAGAGATGAAAATAGGGGTAGAGTAATAAAATCAGACAGTTAATGAAAACTAATTAAATTACTAGACCCAGTATTAGGGTGCTAAATAAGTCATTTCTATTTCAATGGCATTAATTAGTTGCTGCGCTATTTTTTTAATGGTCGATAAACTTTTAACTTTTTTCATGGTTTTGACAGCAAGATTCCAGTTTTCCCCTCCAAAGTCATATCGCATTCTCTCGATTGTCTCTTGGACTTTTGATGCTGAGTAGGGGTTGGCAAAATATGGGTAGTTATCACCTACGAAATGTTTTGCCTCAAGGTCATCGGACGATAACAAAATGGGGCAACCCATATGGGCTGCAATAAATCCCTTGGTAAAGGGCTTAAATTGATTTGGAAGTATTTCAGAGCGGATAGCGTAATGTGCATTGTATTTTTTT
>CAIYZI010000639.1 GCA_903930665.1 uncultured beta proteobacterium | reverse complement strand
CTTTGGCTTATCAATAGCTTTGTATCTGGGCTTATGAAAGCATCCGGCCTACAAGCGTCACCCGAAAATCGAGCAATGTCAAAAGATGAGCTTCGTAGCCTAGTTCTTGAGTCCAATCGATTTTCATCAAATCATCATCGCAATATATTGTTGAATTTGTTTAATCTAGAAAATATTCTGGTCGATGATGTCATGACTCCGCGCTCAAAAATTGAGGTGCTTGATCTTTCAAGGCCGATTAATGAGGTCATTGAGCAATTGGAGACCTGTTATCACAACAAACTTCTAGTATGTGAAGGTGATTCCGAACGCATTATTGGTATTTTGTCGGTTAAAAAAGCACTGTCGTTATTAGGAAATGCTGAGCTAACTCATGAAGATTTTAGGTCTCTGATTAGCGAGTCCTACTTTATCCCAAGCGGAACACCAGTACTCCAGCAGATGCAGTTCTTTCAAGATAATCAACAACGTTTAAGTCTGGTAGTTAATGAGTATGGCGAAGTACTGGGTTTGGTCACCTTTGAGGATATTGTTGAGGAGTTGATCGGTGAATTCACAACATCATTTTCAAGCCTCTCTATAGACCCGCGCTGGTTAGCTGACGGCACTTATCTAGCCAGTGGTAGTGCTTCGCTACGAGACTTAAATCGCCTATTAGATTTAAGTCTGCCTTTGGATGGGCCTCGTACTTTAAACGGTTTAATTTTGGAAAAGCTAGAAGCGATTCCAGATCATAGTGTCAGCATTCGTATCGCAGGAATTGTGATGGAAATTATTCAATTTGATGATCAGAGCATAAAAACTGTAAAAATTTATCGCCCTAAAAAACATTTAATAAAGATTGAATAGCTCCCAAGATGACTCACTCATTATCCGTACCTGGTATGACATCACAGTAAAAGCGCTTCACTCCAGAGCTACAGATATTCACATTGAGGCCCACCCACAAGAGACTGTCGTACGCATTCGAATCGATGGCTCTCTTTATTTTCAGTCACGTCACCCAATCGAATTCCATGAACGTCTAATTACTCGGATCAAAATATTGGCACGTCTAGATATAGCCGAGAAACGACTCCCTCAGGATGGACGACTATTTATAGGCAATGACTTTTCTAAACCCAATATTGATTGTCGCGTTTCAATTCTTCCAACAATGTATGGCGAGAAAGCAGTGGTTCGTATTCTTCCAAGTAGATTAGAGGATTTAGCCTTAGAGCAAATTGGTTTACTACCAGAACAATTAGCATTTTTTAGAAAATCAATTCATCAAGCCAATGGGTTAATTCTTGTAACGGGGCCTACTGGCAGTGGGAAAACTCGCACTCTTTATAGCTGCCTTAGGGAACTCAATCAAGTCGAACGAAATATTTGTTCTGTGGAAGACCCCATTGAAATTTGCCTACCAGGCGTAAACCAAGTTGCCCATCACCCTAGGGCAGGTTTAGATTACCCCACCATTATTCGCGCCCTATTGAGGCAAGATCCTGATGTCATCATGATTGGAGAGATTCGGGATATTGCCACCGCTCAACTCGCTATACAAGCTGCGCAAACTGGGCACCTTGTTTTCAGCACCCTACACACAAGAAATGCAACAGGGGCACTTTCTCGGCTTCAGGGCTTGGGGATCGACCAAGAGTCCCTTGAGTCATGCGTACGTTGCATTAGCTCACAAAGATTGATTCGTAAAATTTGTAAAAATTGTCATGGCGCCAATGCAAAGAATTGCAAATATTGCAAGGGAACAACTTATTTTGGGCGCCAAGGTGTCCACGAAGTCCTTACTCTGTCGAATCTAACCACTTCAACAGGATATCTGAGCATGCATAGTGCAGGCATGCATTATGTGATGGAAGGCTTAATTCAGCAGTCGTCACTCGATATTGAAGTGGGGGCATAAAAAATGAATATTCGCCTTTTCTTTCATAAAGCTCTCAATAAAAATGAGCAATTACATTTTGCACAACAGTTACTTTCATTGTTACATGCAGGATTGCCCCTCTTAAATGCAATGCTTTTGCTTTCTGAAGTAGCACCTAAAACTTGGCAAAATTGGTTGGGTAGCCTCTGCGATGATCTTAAAAAAGGATATAGCTTTTCTCATAGCCTCAGAAATCAAGAAATTCTATTTTCTATGGAATTTATCAATCTGATTCGGGTAAGCGAAAGATCTGGCGACCTTGCCCTAGCCCTAAAAACAATCTCCAAACAATTAGAAGCCCAGATTGAACTACGACGAAAAATTCAGCAATCATTAGCCTATCCAATCATTACATTGGTCACTTCTTTTATTTTGATAATCATGATGATGGTTTGGGTTGTACCAGTGTTTAAAGAAGTTTTTGAGCAATTTAAAGCTGAGTTACCAGCACCAACGCAATTGCTAATTAGTATTTCCACAGCCGTAGAGAATTTACTTTTAGAAATCTTATTCTTTTTAATTATCTGTATTGGAGGCTTTGCTATTGCGTGGATAAAGTCCACACGTTTGCAGAAACATTGTGATCAACTGAGTTTTCATATCCCAATTCTGGGCAATTTATTGCGCCTTGCGACACTCACCTACTGGTGTCGCACCCTAGGGCACTTGCTTGTTTCTGGTTTACCTTTGCCAGATGCTATACGGGTTACCGCTCAATCCTCTAATCATTGGATCAGTCATGATTTCAGCGCTGAAATCTTTAAAAACCTCACGAGGGGCTGGCCTTTAGGAGATTCTCTGCGTTTAGCTGATCCAAATCACCTATTATTTGATGTAGAAACCTTACAGCTTTTAGCAATTGGTGCTCAAAGCGGGTCCTTAACAGAAATGCTGCAAATACGAGCTGAGACACTTGGGGGGCGGCTAAGTAATGACCTTAATACCTTAAGTCATACTCTAGAGCCTTTCTTCATCCTTTTTATAGGTACGATCATTGGAGCTCTAGTCATAATTCTATATCTACCCATCTTCAATTTAGGACAAATTATTTAATGGCGCTCGCTGAAGGTAATTTCTGGATTCGTGCATTTTTAGTGCTGGTATTAATCTATCTTGCCTATGTGGATTTACGAACCT
>CAIYZI010000638.1 GCA_903930665.1 uncultured beta proteobacterium | reverse complement strand
TGGCCCGGTCAATCAGTTCACAATTTACGCACCAGCTAAGAAATCGTTTCCACGCCGTTGGGCCACACCCGACAGATGGAAATGACCATCTGTATTCGTTTCAGAGCCTGCGGGAGCGCGACGAATTCGTGGCCACGAATCGGCATGCCAAGGTTCCAACCGCCGATGATTTGTTCAAGAGGTACGTCGAACGAATTTTGAACATGGTTGTATGAGGTTCAATATCGGTTTAGCCAGCGCTTTGACCTTCGGCGGATTCTGGGTGACGTGATTCGGGATTTGTGTAGAGCGTCACCATGGCCTATGGATTCCATCTTGGCCATCGTGATGGCATCCTTGCAGCAATCTGGTAGCTCGCTTCCAGGCTCTACTTTGCAATGCAATTGACCGGCTTCAACAAAGGTGAGCCTTAAATTGATGCGTTGTGATTTTTTGATGAATTCGTGCTTGGCAACGACTTCGTCAACGACGGTGTCGATATCCGTGTCCTTGTTCACGAGGACCGTGACTCCATGCAGGCCAAACGTCACCAACTTGTTATGTGCCTTGGCCAGATTCTTTGCGGAATTGAAGTTGTTGTAGAGCTCCAGCGCCAGATGCTCCTCTAAAACCTGCGCTGCCTCGGAGGTCAGAACCTTTTTTTGCTTGAAATCTTCAAACATCTTTATTGCTGGCGTTCTATAGCCGCAGATTCATGGGTCTCACCGGCCTGTGAAACTTCGCCTGCATCGCGGCTCTTTCGTTTCTTGACCAGAGTAATGTTGGCGTGAACCCATCCGGCAACGTACACAGCCGTTCGGACGTAAGCCGACTCTGGAACCCAGTGCGAAAGGATTGCAAGCGGCAACATTGCGCAGAACCATTTCCCGCCAATCTCTTGCTCGCCAATGAATAAAAACACCAGGACGAGCAGGACGCCAGCACCACCCCAAACAAGTAATCCAATCAGCAGGACCAGATTGAGCACGACGAAGTTAATCTTTGGATCTCTGGAATTTAGGTCCCACTTCATTTGCGTTCCCCATTTTTTTTGGGTACTGACATTGAAGTTGTTATTCCTTCTACCTCCCATCTACTTTTATTATCCTGCCCCTCCACTTCTATGACCCCAATGAGTGTCACGAATATTGATACAAAGAATATGAATTGCCCCAGTCCACCAGCGACAAGCATTAAAGAACAAATAATGCAAGCAAAAACAATAAGTATTGTCTTTTTTGAAATTTTCAATTTACTCATAAAAATTTAGTGTTTCATTTAGCCGATTTCGGCGTTAAGTGAAAATTTATGCTTCGACACCATGCTTTAAAAATGAGTCAATCACTGGGGCAATTACATCTAGGATCATTGCGCCGCATTGGATGAAGTCACCAGTCCATGACGTGGCTCTTAGCAACATCGCCCTATGCGTCCCTTACCCCCATAACGCGCATCCTGTCTTTCCTTGAAAAATTCCTCATAGGTCATCACCGGCATTTCGGGGTGTCGATTGCGCAGATGCTGCGAGTAGGTTTCATAGTTGGGCTGGCCAACCATGAGATGGGCGGCCTGTCCAAGATACTTCCCAAGCGTTAGCAATTCGTTCACCATGTTTATGTGCCTTTATGCGACAGCACTTTGGTTGACTGCCACTGGGAAGGTCGCCGCTTCAACGGTGGTTGGCAAACTTGAGTGGCGGGCAAGCAAACAGGCACGAACACCATAGACCAGCAAACTCGCAACCACCGCCATAAATAACACGCAGAGAGTGGCATCGATGTAATCATTGATCACGATTTGTTGCATCTGTGCCATTGCCTTTGCAGGCGCAAGCAACTCGCCTCGGTCAATGGCACCCTGGTATTTGGCCGCATGGGCGAGAAAGCCAATTTTGGGATTTTCGTGAAACAGCTTTTGCCAACCGGCCGTTATCGTGCATGCGACCAGCCATCCCGTTGGCAGGATCGAGACCCAGGCAAAACGCTCGCGTTTCATCTTAAAAAGAACGACCGTAACAAGAATTAGCGCGACCGCAGCGAGCATCTGGTTGGAGATCCCAAACAATGGCCACAGCGTATTAATGCCGCCCAGTGGGTCAACTACACCCTGGTACAAAAAGTAGCCCCATGCTGAGACGCACATGGCTGTTGCCAAACCATTGTTGGTCCAGGAGTCGGTCTTTTTGAGCGCCGGAACGAACGTTCCGAGCAAATCCTGAAGCATGAACCGACCAGCCCGTGTGCCCGCATCGACCGCTGTCAGAATGAACATTGCCTCAAACAGGATGGCAAAGTGGTACCAAAAACCCATCATGGCCCTGCCGCCGAGTAACTGAGAAAATATCTGGGCCATTCCAACCGCAAGGGTTGGGGCCCCGCCTGCACGCGAGATGATTGTCTTTTCACCAACCGCCCTTGCAGTATCAATTAGCATGTCCGGCGTCAACACAAACCCCCACTGTGAAATTGCTTGCGCCGCGCTGTTGGCGGTCGTGCCAATCAACGCCGCTGGACTGTTCATCGCAAAGTAGATGCCAGGTTCGATGATTGAAGCCGCGACAAGTGCCATGATGGCTACAAAGGATTCCATCAGCATTGCTCCATAGCCGATGAAACGGGCGTGGGCTTCTGATTCAATAAGTTTCGGGGTGGTACCGGATGAAATCAGCGCATGAAATCCGGAGACCGCACCGCAAGCGATGGTAATAAACAGGAAGGGAAACAAGCTTCCCGACCAGACCGGCCCGCTGCCATCAATGAACCGCGTAGTTGACGGCATCTTGAGATCCGGTGCTACCACAGCGATGCCCAATGCCAACGCGGCAATCGCACCGATTTTAAGAAATGTGGACAAGTAGTCCCGGGGTGCGAGCAACAACCAGACGGGCAATACCGAAGCGATAAAGCCGTATCCGATCAAAATCCAGGTAAGTTCCTTGCTGTCAAACGTAAAGAGCGGCGCCAGGGTCGCACTTTGTGAAACCTGCCCGCCAAAAACGATGGATGCAATCAGCAACACAAAGCCGATGCAAGATATTTCGCCAATGCGACCGGGCCGAATGTAGCGGGTGTAAATACCCATGAATATCGCAATGGGGATCGTCGCGGCAACCGTAAACGTACCCCATGGACTATCCGCAAGTGCCTTGACCACAATCAGAGCCAGCACGGCCAGGATGATCACCATGATCATGAAAGTCCCGAACAATGCAATCAGTCCTGGAACGGGGCCGAGTTCAGTCTTGATCAACTCGCCAAGTGAGCGACCATCCCGGCGCGTTGAAATGAAAAGGACCATGAAATCCTGCACGGCGCCCGCAAAAACAACACCGGCAAGAATCCACAGCATCCCTGGGAGATATCCCATTTGGGCTGCTAGAACGGGTCCTACCAAGGGACCAGCACCCGCAATGGCCGCAAAATGGTGGCCAAAAAGGACATATTTGTTGGTCGGTACGTAGTCAAGTCCGTCGTTATGTCGCACTGCCGGCGTCGGCCTATTCGCGTCAAGCGAGACGACGGTGTGCGCTATAAACAGGCTGTAGTAGCGGTAAGCAATAAGGTAAACCGAAACGGCCGCGACCACAATCCATAACGCGTTGACTGTTTCGCCACGGTTTAGTGCGATGGTCCCCAGGGCGACCGCCCCGAAAATGGCGACCAGCACCCAAAGTGCGTGCTGCCCGTACTTGTTGCTCTTGATCAGTCCGATCATTTTCACTCCTCTGGAGGTGGGTTACTAACAGTTGCCTGAATAGTTCAGTCGAGGTCGACTGTGTTTGCTTCCGGCATCCGAGCCCAGTATCAAGGGAGCTTTCGTCCGAGATATACGTGTGTTTACAGCAATGGTCTATGGAAAATTACATAAGGGTTAACCTTTATGTAATTTTCCATATGTGGGTTCGTATTCACACGCATATCTATTGACCGTTTGCAGCCGAAACTTTCTTCATCAACCGAAGGAGGTATTTGATGCAAGCTACAACTAGTCAAATTACGGTAACTAGCCAGCAAAAGGTTTGGGCCCTGCGAGTAATAGGTGCAGGTGCCGCTATCGCGCTGTTGACCCTTGCAGCCCCAATGGTATGGGCTGCGGTGTCTGCCGGCATCGGCCTGGCAGCCCTGGCGGGTATCGCGGCTGCGGGTGTGCTGGTGTTTCAAAGCATTCCACTGGGGATGCAAGCGCTTGAAAACCATATCCTGCAATTGCGCAAGTCCGAGGCCCGGCGCAATCCGATCGAACAGTTGCAAAACGAAATGTTGCGCCGCGCCCAGCGGCTGAAGTCGTTTCGCTCAGCGCTGGTTACCGTGGGGAGCCAAATCGAACAAATCGAGCAGATGTTGGAGGAGCGACGCCATGAAGATCCGGATCATGTACTTGAGCGTCAGGAGCGCGCACTTGCGCGCCTCAAGCAGTTCCATGGGATGAATATCAATCGACTCGTTCAGGCCCAGGCCGCATTGGAAGAGTTTCGACTGACAGTACAGCGCAAGGAAAGCGAATGGCGCATTGCGCTGGCAATTGGCGAAGCCAGTGAGGCATTGGATCCCAACGCGACGGAACAACTTATGCAGGACCTCCTCACTGACACCGCACTACGGACGGTGCAGGAGCGTTTTAACAGCGTGTTTGCAGAGCTCGATGTCCAACTCATGAGTGCGGACAGTCCAACCCGTGAATTTTTAGACAACGACAACCTGGATCGAATCGATGCCCTTCAAATTCCTGAAACCGCATACACAAGGAGCCCGAAATGAAATTCTGGAAATTACTCGCCTGGGGTTGCACCGCAGCATTTTTGGTCTTGCTGCTCATCAGTTGGGCTGCTGGTTACAGCAGCAGTGGACAAAGCCCTGAGCTTGCGAATGAACCTCAACCCGCACCGACTTTTCACTAAACCCAATTCACTTAGGTAACTATCATGAAATTCCTGACATCATTTTTGATTTTGGCTGCAATTGCTCTTAGCACCTCAGCTTCTTTGGCAGCTCCCTCGGACACCAGTGTTGAGGACCAACTGACGGTGAGTAATGCATTGCGAATTGGCAGCGGTCCCGATGGGAAGCTTTACCAGTTGCTGGTACGCGACATGCAAACAGTATGTGGCGGAGCTGTGCCCATTTTGAATGTCCCTTCCGTCGGCGGGATTCCCAATCTCATGGGTTTGTCGGCGAATCAGTTAGAGCTTGGCATCGTCCAACTCGACACGCTCCAGAAATTCGGCAAAGACGGCGACGAAAATATTCAGTCGCTGCAGGCAGTAATGCCACTGCACACCAACCTGCTGCACATTCTGACAATGCACGACGGTTACAAAGTTGGCGAAGCCTCAAAAAGCATCATTCCGGGATTCAGTCTCCACGACGTTCGCGAAACGCACTTCGTTCGTAATTTCAGCGACCTCAAGGATCTCAAGGTTGCAGCTGTAGGCTCAACTATGGTTCTTGGACAGCGGCTGAATGATCAAAATAAGATGCGAATGGATTTGCGCAAAGCCGAAACTGACGACGACGCAGTTGCGCTGTTGCAAGCCAACAAAGTGCAGGCCATTTTTACCGACGGCGGCTGGCCTTTGCCATCGATTGCCCGCTACAAAAGCGACAGCGGACTAGCATTGGTTAACTACGATCTGCCAGCGTCGGCGCCATTCGTAGTGGTGAAACGCAGCTACCAGAATCTGGATGCCTTTAATTTGAAATTTCTAGGCTCTCCTAATCTCCTGGTTACACGCCCCTTCAAGCCAGGTGGAGAAATGGGCAAAAAAGTGGCTGCCTTGCAGGCCTGCCTTCTAAAACACCTCGATGAGCTGCAGGAGGGACGTTTTCAGGCAGCTTGGAAGGAAATCAAATCTCCGACTGACACTTTAGGGGTCACACGTTTCGAAAAATCGAAATAACGCGCTTACGATAGCAAGAATACGGGGAGTCTACGATGGCTGATAGCCGGATCGAAATCAAAAAAAAGACCAAGTTTCGTCAGAGATTACTGATAGTCCTTCTGGCAAGCTTGCCCTTGCTAATGGCAATCCTTCTTGTTGTGTGGATGGTCAGGGATTTGATCACTGAGATGCAGAAGAATGAAGTGATTGCAGTTCAGTCTATCGCTTTGCAGGCCCGCAAGGATGAGTTGAAGCATTTTGTTCAGGCTGGAAGCAAGGTCATGGCGCACTATTGCTCCGCGGGAAATTCACCAACGAGATTGAGCGTCGAAGGTAAAGAGCTCCTGCGGCATATGGACTTTGGAGACAAGACCGACGACAACTATTTCTTCGTTTACTCGATGGACGGAGTCAACGTAATGCACCCTCGAATGCCAGAAATTGAGGGAACGAGCCTTTGGGACTTCAAAGACGCCCAAGGCAACTACATCATCCGAACATTGGTCGAGGCCGCCCGTAAGAGGGACCATTTTGTGAATTACGTCTGGCGTCGCCCCTCAACGTCAAAAATCGAGGCCAAGCTTGGTTACGTGGAGTATGTAGGTGAATGCAATCTGATGATCGGAACTGGTCTTTACCTCGATTACATGCATGCAATTGAGGTCGAAATTGAAAAGCAAACAAAACAAACGATTGACGACACTCGGGATCGCATTATTTTGATTGCATTGCTCTCACTGCTGGTGGTCGCGGCTGGTGGACTATCGCTTAACCTGCATGAGACGCGTAAAGCAAACCTGCAGCTCATCGCCTTGACAGAGAAAATTGTTCGAACGCAGGAAGAGGAGCGTACCCGAGTGGCACGTGAGTTGCATGATGGGGTCAGCCAATCGCTGGCCGCTACAAAATTTACCTTTGAAACCGCTCATTTGTATTTAGAGCGTGGCAAGCTTGACGAATCCGAGCGCAATTTGGACTCGGGCGTTAAGAAGCTGCAGGAAGTAATGCGCGAAGTGCGAAAGATGTCCCATCAACTGCACCCGGCCATTCTCGATGACGCCGGCTTGGGCGCCACATTGCAACAGGAGGGTCGGGAATTGGGAGAGCGTACTGGGATGGTAGTGAGCGTTCGAGTCGGCGAAATATCCTCGCTAAGAAGGGAATTAAAAACTGATTTGTACCGGGTTTTTCAAGTGGCGTTGAGAAACGTTGAACTACATTCTCGGGCGCGGCACGTGGATATCACCGTCGAGACGGATCGAGCTGGCCTTTGGATGCGAATTCAAGACGACGGAGTCGGAGCGCCCAGCCCTGTTGGTGGGAGGGGAGATGGCCTAGGTCTGATCAGTATGAGAGAGCGCATTGAAACCCATGGCGGCGAATTTGAGTTCTATTCGGAGCCTGGAGCAACTCAGGTTACCGCGTTCATTCCTACAAATTTTTTATAAAAACTGCAGACCATGACTAAGCCCGTCCCAACCTCTCATCCGTCACCGCCTGTACGCCTGCTTTTAGTGGATATCCACTCCATTTCACGACAAAGTTCGCGCGTGCTGCTTGAAACGATTTCCGGTTTTGAGGTCGTTGGCGAAACCAGCGAGCATGAAGAGGCTTTACAGCTTGCTTCAACCACGAATCCGGACGTTGTCATCATCAGCATGCGTGTGATGGGATCAACGGGGCCTGATACGACGCGCGAACTCTTAAAAAGGAACCCCGGAATCCGAATTGTCTTCTGGACACTTTTCGATGATCCCGAATATGTGCAATCGGCCCTCAGTGCCGGTGCAATGGCTTATGTTCTTAAGCAAGATCCGGCTCTGGAAGTCAAGATTGCCATTGAACGGGTGATGGACGACCAGATTTACCTGTCACCCAGTCTGAATTACCCTCGATAGTAGAAATATGTTTGTGCAGCAAAAAATCAAAATTCTTGTCATCGACGATCATCCGGCGATTCGTGCGGGCCTGATTTCGATGATTCAAGCATATGACGAAAAGTTTGACGTTATCGGCGAGGCGGGTGATCCAACTGAGGGGCTAAAAAAGGCCCAGTCACTTAATCCGGACGTCGTCATTACTGATATTCGGTTTGATAACGCAAGCCTAGACGGAATCCATGTGGTGCGGGAATTGGCGATCCATCAACCCGCTGTCAGTTGTTTGGTTATAACGTCCGATCACAATGGGCGGTATATGGTGGAGGCCTTTCAGGCTGGAGCAAAAGCGTTTTTGTACAAGGATGCAGACCGCAAGGACTATGGAAGGGCTATTGAGGCCGCGTTTGAGGGCATGACTCACTTTCCCCGTGAGCTGGCAGTTGAGCAGCAGACGTGGAACGCTATGCAGATATTTACCTCCACTGAACTTCGAATAATTGCTTACTTAGCGAAGGACTTTACCGCTGCCAGAGCAATTGCCAGGGAGTTCGATTATTTAGATGCACCTAAGACAATTGATCCACGGACCATCGAAACCCATAAAGCTCACATAAATGCGAAGTTCAAAAAATTAGATAGATCAGGATTGCCGATGACTCCTCATGATTACTGCATCTACTGGGGCATTGACTACAAAAATCTGGTAATCCACACCAAGCACTAGCTTCGAACAAAAAGAAATTGATACGCCTTTGATCGAATTTCAAAAACGCAACTCTATGGCGGCACTGGCGAGGGGGTTTACGCTGATATCCTCAATCAGTCTGTGGGCCAAATTTAACGTAACCTGATTACCTCCGAGAAGGCAAATATGGACCAGATTTCCGCCGAGTTGACGCTTAAGGAGAGTATGCGTCCGGCAGGTCAAAGTCAAGT
>CAIYZI010000637.1 GCA_903930665.1 uncultured beta proteobacterium | reverse complement strand
GTTTTAAAGCGAGATAACTCAACAATGCGAACTGGCCAGTCTGCAAAGCGATCTTTCCAAGTGGCAACGTGTTGTTCTGCTAAAAGCGTGGTTGGTGCCAATATAGCGACTTGTTTGCCACCCATTACAGCAACAAAACTGGCGCGTAAAGCTACTTCCGTTTTACCAAAGCCAACATCACCACAAACCAAGCGATCCATTGGTGTGCCACTAGTCATATCACCAATGACTGCAGCAATCGCATTGGCTTGATCTGGAGTTTCTTCAAATCCAAAGCTTTCTGCAAATGCAGCATAGTCATGAGCAGAGAATTCAAAGGCATGGCCTTTGCGAATCGCACGAGCGGCATAGAGTCCCAATAATTCTGCTGCAGTGTCCCGAATCTGCTGGGCTGCTTTACGTTTGGCTTTATCCCACTGACCAGATCCTAGGTGATGCAGTGGTGCTGAGTCTGGATCAGATCCCGCATAACGGGAAACCATTTGAAGTTGCTGAACTGGAACATATAGGATTCCCTCTTTCGCATAAATCAAATGCAAAAATTCTTCAAAGATGGGGGCTTCTTTAGGGGGCGCTAAGTTCAATAAAACTAAACCTTGATAGCGACCAATACCATGTTCTGCATGTACCACCGGATCGCCGATTTTGAGTTCGGATAGATCCTTAAAGAGCATATCTGGATCGGCGCTCTCAGTTGCTTTGCTTTTACGGCGTTGGCGAGCTGTAGAGGTAAACAGCTCGGCTTCTGTGATGATGAGTAAATTCTCGGATGCCCAAGCGAAGCCATTAAAGAGTGGGGCAGTAACCAAGCCAAAGAGAGAGGCGCTTTTTACAAACTCGGCAATACTCTCAAAGCCTTCGGGTTGCAATGGATAGAGAGGCTTACCAGTCACCCCTGCAACAGAATTACTCTCTTCGAAAAGTTGGCGGATAGACTCTTTCCGTCCAGCACTATCACTACAAATTAATACCCGAACCTTTTCCCTTGAAACCACATTACGTAAGCGGTTTATTGGATCGGTATCTCGACGATGCACGGAAATATCGGGCAGCGGTAAGAATTGTGCAGGGCCTGCTTGCGCAGCGGTTTGCTCCAAGACCAAACGCGCATGTGGTTTGGCGCTCGTAAAGAACCCATCAACATCTAGAAATAACTCTTGAGGAGGAAGGATGGGGCGGTCTAGGTCGTGCTTTAAAAATTCATAGCGCGCTAAAGTATCTTTCCAAAAATTGCGGATTGCTTCATCGACATCGCCAATGCTGACCAACCAGACAGGCTCTCCCGAGCGTGGAAAGTAATCAAATAGGTTGGAGGATTCTTCAAAGAAGAGTGGTAGATAAGATTCAATACCCGCACTTGGAATACCCAAGTTGGCATCTTTATAAATTGAGCAACGAGTTGGGTCACCTTCAAACACTTCACGCCACCGGTTTCTGAATGCCGTACGCGACGCATCGTCAAAAGGAAACTCGTGACCAGGTAATAGGCGAATCTCTTTAACCGGATAGAGGCTACGTTGCGTATCTGGATCAAATGAACGAATTTGTTCAATTTCATCGCCGAATAAATCGAGTCGATATGGGAGGGCGGATCCCATTGGGAATAAGTCAATCAGACCGCCGCGAATGCTGTATTCACCTGGGCGCATAACAGCGCTGACAGGGTCGTAGCCCGCTTGTTGTAGCTGAAGTCTCAGTGCGACATCGTTTAAGCGATCACCTTGCCTAAAAAAGAAAGTGTGACCGGATAGAAAATTTGGTGGACCCAGTCTTTGTAGTGCTGTGGTCACCGGAACTAGAACAACATCACAACTACCGTTTAAGAGCTCATAAAGAGTCGCTAGGCGCTCTGAGACTAAGTCTTGGTGTGGTGAAAAGTGGTCATAAGGAAGAATTTCCCAATCGGGCAATAAAAGTGTCTTGAGCTGAGGGGCAAATGCTGGAATTTCTTCAAGAAGACGCTGAGCATCTTGTGCATGGGCGCAAAAAACCACCATTACTGAGAAATTCGCCCGATAACGTAGGGCAGATTGGGCAATTAACGCTGCATCAGCTGAGCCAACGAGTCCTGAAAAGGTAAAGCGCTGCCCAGCCCGTGGTGCGGGAATAGGGGGTGCTAGTTTTAATGCATCTGACATCTGGGCTCATTATAGAATCAGGCATGGACATCGCAAACCAAACATTTCCACATTGCCACGCTTTGTTGCCAACAGCTGGTACAGGCTCTCGGCTTGGCGGGGAGCTTCCCAAGCAATTTCAAGAGCTTGCGGGTAAGCCAATGCTTGCATATGCCTTGGATGCATTTGCTCGCACTCCAGAGATTGAGACGGTTTGGGTTGCTGTGAGCCATAGTTTTATCCATAACCCTCTGTTAACTGATCTTTCAAAAAGTTCAAAGCCAATCCAATTTTTGCCTAGTGGCGGACCAACGCGTCAAGAAACTGTGCGCAATACTTTGGTGGCGATGTT
>CAIYZI010000636.1 GCA_903930665.1 uncultured beta proteobacterium | reverse complement strand
ATCTATGCACCCAAACTAGCTGTGATTAACGCAAAAAACAATAAAATAAAAATACCATCATTATTTGAAGAGGCATCTCCATTATCTAGCAACTGAGAGGCTATAACAAAATAGATAAATGCAAAGACCATGGCACCGACAGAGCGCTGAAAGCCACTTCGAAAGGATCGGCCTTTAGGCTTAACCATTCCATCTGGGGCGTGACCTAATTTACGCAAGCGATTTAAGCTATTTTTTAATGCTAGTTTAGACATTTTTCTATGGAAATAAATCAAGTTGAAGCTAAATAAGTCCGCTTGGTTGGATTTAAAGCCAAAAAGGGCAATGCAAGATGACAACAAAATTCTACTTATGTAATTAAAGGCGCAACTCCCATTCTCACCCTTTAATAATAAAAAGCATAGTCATTCTACCTAAAATGCCCCCTCCAATGTTTTCCAAAGCGGGGAATTTCTGGAAAATCAATATTGGCTTATTGCCACAATCAAGCCAACTCAACTTAGTCGGGCCCAAAGGACAAGGCCCGATCATCACGAGTACGCGTCATATCATAAAGCTGGTATTTTCGCATCAGCATGGCGCCACCATCGCGAATCAAAGGGGTAAAGAGCAAATTGGCTACAGAATCGCTTGAGCGCGCAAAGAAGGCATCAAATGGAATGGCGATATAGAGCCCCTTATCAAAACTGCCCTCACCAAAGGCGGCATAACTGACATTGGTGCGCGTAGCGTATGCGCCGATCTTGACCCCATTTTGAAATACTCGCGACAGGTCTAGCGTGGCCCCGCGATCCCCCGCCAAATATTGGCCTGCGCTCAGTTTAACCAGGATGTCTTGCATGCCAGTATCCCAATAGGCGGTGACAAACCCGGTATTTACGCTGTAAGACTGCAAGGAGGTCCATTGATTAAATTGGCGTTGATATACGCGGTTGATGTTTGCTCCAATCGCAATTGGGCTATTAACCGGGCGCCATAGGTATTCACCACCCACACCAGCAAACATCATCTCCAGGTAGCCCGCATAGGCGCTGACAAACTGGTTAGGACCCAACTGACCGGTGTTGGTTAGCTGCAGATTAGGCATCGTCACATCCGATGTGGTCATATATTGGCGCAGGTCGGTGCGCACGGGCTGCAATCCGTCTGGCGGGGGTTGGTAAGTGTACTTACCAAAGTTGTCAATTACCCGCGCATTGACCGTACCGCTGATCCAGGTGTTATCCCTGAACTTATACAGCGCATCGCCCTTTGCCCCCAAGGAAAACAAGAGGGGGGTGTTCGGGCCGCCGACAATTTGAGCATAACTCACCCCTAAATTTGTCTGCAAAGGATCATGATCCAAGCTGGCCATGGTTTGGCCAAGGCTTTGGGTACCGCCATTAGCCAATCCAGCCTGAACGGTTATGTTCTGGTCAGTTAAGGGTAAGGTGTAGGTGACAGGCTCTTGGGAATCGATAGTGGTGTGGCGCTGTGATGGTGGGAGTAATTGCGTTTGACTGAGCATCCAGTCCTTACGCTTGATCTGATACTGACTTACCAACATACCCCAGTTATTCATGCGAATTTCAAAATACTCGATCTGTGAGGGCGCATCACGATGCAAGACAGCGATACCGCGATTTAATCTGCTACGAATAAAAATACCACTAGCATCGCTCAAGGTCAGTATCCAAGTCTTGCCCTGCGCACTTAATTTAGCAACATGCCACTGTGTTTGCGCCTCAAAATCAACTAGGGTCTGTGTATACGCCTGTCCCGCAGTTTGCGTATCACGCAAGCTGGCCGTAGATTGATTATCAGGCGCCATTAATGGCTCATCCAGATTAGTCGCAGTCAAAATAGGTGAAACAGCGCCCTGGCTCAAGCGCCTGCGCATCTCTTGTTCTTTAATTGCCCGATCAGAAAGATTTTGATTGGAGTTAGCGATAACAGAACCTGCGCTAGAGTTCACAGGAGCGGTTACGATCGGCACAGCGGGATCATAGGCCCCTACTGGCTTTAGCGAGACCGCAAGGGGTGGTGCTTGAGCAATCTTTGGCATACTCAACTGATCAATGCGATCATGAAAACTCAAGCTCATCATGACCTGCTCGCCGCCACGCAGCCCGACCATCAGATCCCAAAAACTGCCCTGATAGACTGCCCCAAAGTTAAACATCGTTTTGGTAGCCAAGGTTTGTCCAAATGGTAAATCAGGCTGCGGGGTCTGCCGGTAGCTGTTGCCATCAAGTTCTAGTTTCAGAACCAAGGGGTCCCAAGGGGTATGGTATTGCACCCCACCAATGAGTGCGCTGGTGCCATGAAAATAAGTTCCTGTCGAAATGGTTCCGCCATTGCCCACAGTAGGCGGGACATAAGTACCAAAGCTTGAGCCAAAAACCTTAAACGGGTTGGGCACATTGTTTCGCGTGCCCAGTTCACCCCAACCCAAACCCAAGGTGAAATCAAAATCGTTGTATCGCTTACTGGCCACAGCATATTCGGAGGTAAATAAACCCGTGCCGGTAATGTCCCTTAACCCGAGGGCCAATTGCGGAATGTACGCACTTTCCTCCCACAAGCGCAACTTCACTCCTGCACTTTTATCTTTATAGCTTTGTCCACCGGCTAAGGCTTGAGAACCATAGGGCACATTATTGATATTGGTATAGCGCAGTGCAAACTCAAACCAATCAAGCGGGGCAAATCCCAAGCTCAGTGTGCCATAGGGTTGCCATAAGGCCAGGGTCGCTGAGCCGGTTCCGGCCGGTGCAATGCGCGCACTGGGAACCTGCATGAGCCCAGTCTCACCCCATACGTTATTAGAGATGGGTAGGTTTCGCGAGGACTCATAAATTACCTGGGGACCTACCCTGGGTAAATAGCCAGTATGAGTCTGCTCCTGCCCGATGCTATCGGATAATCCCGACGGTGCCTGCGTACCTAGAAACTGCGCAAAATGGTCCGAAAACTGCTCGCCTTGCGAGGTGCTCCACCGACTGTTGCGTGGGGGCGACCAGATCCATGCCCCAGGGGCGGGGTAGTCTTGAGGCGCTGCATTCCATGCGGCTACAGGCACTTGATGTACTGATCCATTGGGCTCTACTACCCATGCCCAATCGGGCCAAGATTCTGCCTGAGCACCTTTAAGAGCGCAACCTTGCACATAAAAACGAGCCTCTACATGGGCTCGATAGGCGACTTGGCACAAAGTACCGTTCATGCGAATAACGGTGACACTTTGCGGTGTCTTAGGCACCAGCACAGTGTCACCGCTAGCCAAGATCGGATCTAGCTTGGGGTTAGCCTGCAGGAGACGGGGATTGGTATTAGGCAAGACAACGCGACCACTAATCGGCATTAACTCAATCAGATGACGTAATCGATTTTTCGCTTGCTGCGCGCTGGCATCATCCGCAGGAAAGGCGATGGTTTCCAGACTCTCTAAAAGTCTCTGCTTAGCATTGGTTTGATCGGTAATTTCGGTTCGAGTAAGCCAGGAGCTACCAAGGTAATAAGGTGATTGGGCGTTGCCTTGTGGTGTTGGTTGTTCTTCTGGAGAGTCTTTTGTTATGCGCTCTTTTAACAACCAATCGCTTAAGCGCTCACCCGGGACGATCTGCGGGACTGTCGGCGCTGTTGACACGCTAACTTGCTCCTTAACTGGATCTTGTACCAGGTCCGCTTGCCCCTGAGCAGTACTGCTAATGAGGAGCAAACCCATACTACCGAGGAAAATAGAGGCCTGAAACCCAAAGGCATATGGCCTATGAAGGCGTAGATATGGGGCCACAACCATGATGATTTGATCAAATAAATAACGCATTATGGTGGCACGCCTAATGTGCTCACATTAACGCTATCAACCTTTCCCACCGCCCCCGCTTGTAGATTGTTAGAAGGGGTTACTGAAACCGGCACAGCAAACCATGATAGGCAGCTAGTCTGACTCAAACATTGGCGGCCAAACACCATGGCGTTAGTCTTTGTGTCATAAGCATAAATTGCGCGCAAGGGATGGACGCTTGGATTGTTCGGTTGCAAGACGACCGTCTCTTGAACCCATCGCAAATTAGCTCTACTTACTCGATCGCGCAATAGTTCAGGGGCATCTTCTGGGGCCTCATTTAAGCCTTGGATTACCACGGCCTCGTGGATATTGGCAAGATATTGCGGCATCACGGTGCGGGTACGAAAAAAATAGAACTTGGGATTACGGCCAGGTTTATACAGGCCATTGGACGCATTCGGGAACAGTTCCGGAGATCGAATATCTGGCGCATCGATCAATGCCACATCCACCCAATTGAGATCTAAGCCCCCTGTTGCAAATAGGCGGCCATTCTCAAACTGCACAAGCTCTTTATTACTAGAATACCAAGTCTGCGTAACGATACCCGCTTTCATACTCTCGTAACCTAAGACCATCAGTGCTGACCGACCATTGAGGTCAACACGTAAGTAGCGGTAAGCAGGATTTAAAACCGCGTTATCAATTAGCTGATCGTTCCCAAAAATACCGACCTTAAAGGTATCCCAAATGAGGCTCTGTTTATCTCCGACACATCCAATTAGCAAGAGCGTGCAGGAAACGCCAAGCAACAGATTCCTAAGACGTTGTAAGGAATTTGACAGTGTGGGTGAATAAAAATTAAAAAACATCAGCCCAAAAAATAGATTCGCCTTGAAAGATTGAGTCTAAAAAGTTAAAACCCTCGCTCAAAAGCAAGGGTTTTATTTGGATAGTTGGCAGCTTACTTAGTCCCAGTAGTTCCACCACCGCCGCCACCAGAAGAGGCGGCTGCTACTGCGGCACCAACCACTACTACCCCCGCCACTACAAGACCAGCCGTAGAAAGCCCGCCAACACCAGCTGCAGTCGCTGCAATGGCGCCTGCCCCAGTCCCAGCTTCTGCGGCAGCTGGTAACGAAGCCCCCACTCCAGCACCAGAGCTGCTCGTTACTGCTGGAGTAATCGTTGCAGTCACACCATTACCAGACAAGCTATTAGTTTGAGCCAAGCTATTTTGAGCAGCCATTACGCTCAAGGCAAACAGCGGGGCGTAAAAAGCACAAATTCGGCGTGAAATCATGGCAATCCCTCAAATTTTAATAAAACATATGGACAAGTCACTATTTTAACCAACTATGCCCGATAATATATCTATAAATATGCATAATAAGTGTAATGAAAACTTACAAGGGGAAACTACAGGTCACCAGTAAAGTTTTTCGAGGAGGATTTTACTCATACAGCACTATGGAAGTTGACACCCATACGCTATCATTGAAAAGCAGTTTTCCTCTTTAAAAATTTCAAATTAGGTTGTGTATTACTGCACGAAAACCCAATATTTCTTAGAAATTTGGATTTATGATTTACGAATTACAACTAAATTATTATCGGACAGAATTGGCATGCTAGGCCTCATCAATGATATGT
>CAIYZI010000635.1 GCA_903930665.1 uncultured beta proteobacterium | reverse complement strand
TTTCTTTTGAATTGCATCAATCTGAGATTGCAGGGTGCTATTTTTATTTGATGACTCGGAAGCTGCTTGTGGCGCTTCAGTTGTACTTTGGGCAGTTGGGGGTTTATTGGTAGCACAACCCGATAAAGCAATGGCAAGAATAAAGGCACCACGATAGATATTTTTCATATAAACCTCAAAAAAGAGAGTAAGTTGATTGTAGGAAAAAGCCTCTCCAAGAGGGTTGCTCAGGGAGAGGTAAAGGACAATTAACGGTAAACGATGTCAGCGCGGCGATTCTCTGTAAAAGCAGCCTCAGTTTGTGCTGGATTCTCAGGCTTCTCTTTGCCAAAACTGACTGCCTCCAGCTGGGATTCGCTCACACCTTGGGCCAGCAAAGCCTTCTTTACCGCTTCAGAGCGCTTTTGACCTAAAGCTAAGTTGTACTCAGCAGTTCCACGATCATCAGTATTGCCTTGAATAATGATGGAAGCCTTCTGCTTTTCAAATGACTTCAGATAAGAAGCATGCGCCGAAATAAGGGATGCGTACTTTGGATCAATCGAATAACTATCAAAATCAAAGTAGATAGAACGCTTTCCATACACGCTAGATTTTGGATCACTAATCGGGTCGTAAGACATTGAGCCCTTGGCATTCACTGTTGCAACGCCATTGGAATCATCCAATTTCACCCCACTACTGCATGCGGACACCAATAAAATAAGAAAAGCCAAAGGCAATAGTTTTTGAAACTTCAACATAGCGGTAATTCCCAATAGAGGCTAAAACATTAGCCAAGCTGACAGAGGGCTTGGCTTGATATAGCCAATCCCAGCCTAAATAAAGTTAGGCGGTCACTTTAGGGGGTTTGAAGGCTGAATCTGGGAAATTCTGTGTATACAGAACATCGGCCATAGGGCGTAAGGTTATTAATTGCGCCGACTGAAATGGAGCTGAAACTTCCACATTGCTGATATTAGCCGTGATGTGACTCATCAGAAATAAAGCATGAGATTGCTGCTTGTCATCGGCCGACTCTTTGCCAAAGTGATTCCCCTGGGCTGTCGCTTCTGTAGCGCAGGTATTTTGCATGTGCACGCGTTCAATTGCAGCATCGATAAAAATGCCAGATGCCGCCACCTTGAAAGAAATCAAGAAGAGACAAAGAAGGATGGCAAGGGATCGAGTACCGGAACGCATAGATCGAATTCTATACCGAAATTCACTGAATTTGCCGCCGATCCTAATAACCCTTTTACCTTTAGGCAGCCAAATACTAAATCAGGTGATACCAGCCGGAGATAACCTTCCAAACGTCCTGGGCAGTTTCTGCGAATTGGAATAAATTGAGATCTGCCTCATCAACATAACCCTCTTCAACCAAAAATGGGAAATTGAGCGCTTTTTCCCAGAACTTGCGGTCAACCAAAACTACCGGCAAAGGATTGATCTTTTTAGTCTGAATCAAAGTCAGGATTTCAAATAACTCGTCAAAAGAACCAAAGCCACCTGGATAAACCACAATTGCCCGAGCTCGAATCATAAAGTGCATTTTTCGAATTGCGAAATAGTGAAATCTAAAACACAGTTCAGGAGTGATGTAGGGATTGGGCGCCTGTTCATGTGGCAAGCTGATATTCAAACCAATCGTTAAATCCCCCTCTTCAGCAGCGCCACGTGTAGCCGCCTCCATAATGCCGGGGCCACCACCAGTACAGATTCGTAGCTTATGTTCGTTAATGCCCTGCTTTAGGTTGTAAGTTGCCACTAATGCACCAAACTTTCGAGCGGACTCATAACGAAGAGAGTCTTCAACGGCTTTTTTTGCTAGTTTAATTTCTTCTGGGGTCTTTGCCTCTTTAAGCTGCTTTTCACTCTCCTGGGCAGACTTACAGCGCGCAGAGCCAAAAACAACAATGGTATGCCTAATACTATGGTCCTTGAGAACCAACTCCGGCTTGAGCAACTCCAACTGAAAGCGAACACCAATAGTCTCTGGCCTTGATAGGAATTCTCTATCGTTAAAGGCAAACTTATAAGAGTCGCTCTGCTCAGCATGTGTCAGCTGACCTTGAGGTTTTCGGATAAACGCTGATATCGGATCGGAGTTATCAACTGGAATATTGGGGGACATACGCAACCTTAAAAATGACCTTAACTCTTTGATATTTAATCCAATTACCGAATTATGTCTATCACTTTATTAAAAATCTTCGCTATACCAATGCTGTATTTAAGCATTTAAAAGAAAAAGTGATAAATAGTCATCAATGGAGAGCAAGGATATTTTCCTCATTTATTGAGCATTCAATTTTTAGTGCTCTAATTCCAAGACCATGATGAAAATTAGTTCCAAAGCCATTCATTCAATAGCCATCTTTGAGGGGGTCAAAGGTGTTGCCGCTATCATTGCCAGCCTTGGCCTGCTTAGTCTGGTTCATCACGATATTCAACATCTTGCCTATGCGCTGATCGGGCACTTTCATCTTGATCCGCAAGACGAGCTTCCTAAATCATTTTTAACGGCTGTAGAGTGGCTTGCTGATGGGCATATCACCACCGTACTCATGCTGGCATGGGCTTATGGCACCCTAAGAATAGTTGAGGGTTATGGACTTTGGCGTGACCGTGTCTGGGCCGAATGGCTTGCTGCCCTATCTGGCATTATTTACTTGCCTTTTGAGATAGAGCACCTCATCTTCCATGTGAGCGGAATAAATTTTGGCGTGCTGTTAGCTAACGTAGTTGTGATTGCCTATATGGTGCTCCGACTCTGGCAGCGACGGGGTCGTGAGTAATCTTCTAATGCTGAAATTCTTTTTAACAGAGTGGGTGGTTTAAGCGCCCTGCTCTGGGGAATGGCTTTGTTGGTGCTGGTGTTGTTGCTGGTGCTGGTGCTGGCGCTGCTACTAGTGCTGACATTTCACAGATACTTTGTGGACATAATCCATCAGCCCTTG
>CAIYZI010000634.1 GCA_903930665.1 uncultured beta proteobacterium | reverse complement strand
GTTAATGGCAAGCTCATTAACCCTAAAGATGGTCGCTTTTCCGATGTTTTTAACCCTGCCCTTGGTAAAGTGGCTCGCCGCGTAGCGCTAGCTAGCCGCCAAGAAGTTGATGATGCGGTAGCGTTGGCCCAGACCGCCTTCCTGACCTGGAGTCAAACATCCCCATTGCGTCGTGCGCGCGTGATGTTCAAGTATTTAGAGTTACTCAATGCCAATCGCGATGAATTGGCTGCCATCATTACCGCTGAGCACGGCAAGGTTTTTACCGATGCGCTAGGTGAAGTAACTCGCGGTATCGATATCGTGGAATTTGCAACAGGTATTCCAGAGCTCCTCAAAGGTGAATACACAGAACAGGTATCTACTGATATCGATAACTGGGTCATGCGTCAACCTTTAGGTGTGGTTGCAGGGGTTACACCTTTTAACTTCCCCGTTATGGTTCCGATGTGGATGTTCCCTATTGCGATTGCCTGTGGAAATACTTTCATCCTCAAGCCAAGCCCAACTGACCCATCAGCTTCATTGTTCATGGCCAAGCTTTTAAAAGAAGCAGGATTGCCAGATGGCGTATTTAACGTTGTTCAGGGTGATAAAGAGGCTGTTGATGCTTTGATTGAAAATCCAGACGTTAAAGCAGTGAGCTTTGTGGGATCCACCCCAATTGCAAACTACATCTATGAGCGCTGCGCTCACTTTGGTAAACGCTCACAAGCCTTAGGTGGCGCTAAAAACCATATGGTCATCATGCCTGATGCCGATATGGACAAGTCCATTGATGCGTTGATCGGTGCGGCTTATGGCTCTGCTGGCGAGCGCTGTATGGCTATCTCTGTAGCAGTATTAGTTGGTGATGCTGCTGACAAAATCATGCCTAAACTGATTGAGCGAACAAAAACTCTCCTAGTGAAGAACGGCATGGAGCTTGACGCTGAAATGGGTCCAATCGTTACTAAGGCCGCTCTAGAGCGCATTACTGGTTATATCGAAAGCGGCGTAGCTTCTGGTGCAAACTTATTGGTAGATGGTCGCAACCTCAAAGTTCCAGGACATGAAGAAGGTTTCTTTATCGGCGGCACCTTGTTTGATAACGTCACTCCAGACATGAAGATCTACCTTGAAGAAATCTTTGGGCCAGTGCTTTCTTGCTTGCGCGTTGCCAACTTTACCGAGGCCCTAAACCTCGTGAATTCTTGTGAGTTTGGTAATGGTGTTGCTTGCTTTACTAGCGATGGCAATATCGCTCGTGAGTTTGCGCGTCGCGTTCAAGTAGGTATGGTGGGTATTAATGTACCTATTCCGGTCCCAATGGCTTGGCATGGTTTTGGTGGCTGGAAGAAATCACTCTTTGGTGATATGCATGCATATGGCAAAGAAGGTGTTCGTTTCTATACCAAGCAGAAGAGTGTGATGCAGCGTTGGCCTGAAAGCATTGCTAAGGGCGCAGAGTTTGTGATGCCGACTTCTAAGTAATCAGAGCCGATTAGATAAATCAGCTTAAAGAGATGGCGGTTTTTTCAAAAACCGCCATCGATTCCACATGGGAAGTATGTGGAAACATATTAACGATGCCTGCACTCTTTAATGCGTATCCAGCATGATGACACAAAATCTCAGCGTCTCTTGCTAAGGTTTTCGGATTACAAGAAACATAAACAATTCTTTCTGGCATGAACTCTACCGCTAAAGAATGGCCCGCATAAATTTCGGCTAAAGCCTTGCAAATCTCCATTGCACCTTCGCGCGGCGGATCCATGAGCCAGCGCTCTGCTTTACCCCAAGAGACAATCGTTTCCGTTGTCACTTCAAATAGATTGCTCTGCATAAAGCTCGCTTTATCAGCGAGCTGATTGTGCTCAGCATTTGCTTTGGCTCGAGTCGTTAAACTCGCCAAACCCTCAATACCCAAAACACTTCTTGCACGCCTAGCTAATGGTAATGTGAAATTACCAATACCGCAGAAAAGATCAAGTACGCGATCTTGTGGCTTCACTTCTAACAAACGAATCGCCCTGCTTACCAGCGCACGATTCATCATATGATTGACCTGCGTAAAGTCTGCCGGCTTGAATGGCATCTCAACTTCAAACTCCGGCAAGCGATAACAAAGCTTTCCGGTTTCAGGATAAAACGGTGCAACAGTTTCTATGCCTTTGGGCTGCAACCAGATCCAAACATGATGCTCATCTGCGAAATCTCTGAGCAACTGCCCATCAGGTTGAGTAAGCGGCCTCAAGTGACGAAATACTAATGCAGTAACAGGCTTTGCTTTGATAGGATCATCTGACATCGGTTCCAAGGCTTCACCTACTGCCAATTCAATTTGAGGCACATAATCCACGATGGATAAACCCATCACCAGCTTGCGCATTTCGGGCAATAAGTCTGAAACATGTCTAGGCAAAATCTCACAAGCAGTCATGTCTGCTACATAACCACTCTTAGTTTCATGAAAGCCTACTAAGACCGTGCCTTTTTTAATTGAACGATTGACAACACTCAGGCGTGCTCGATGGCGATATTCCCACGCGGGCCCACCCATGGGACGCAGAATTTCTTCGGGACGCATTTTTGCCAAATGTTGCAGATCATCTTCAAGCACCCGTTGCTTCATCGCAATCTGCGCCCGAATATCTAAATGCTGCATGGTGCAACCACCGCAATTACCAAATGACACGCATTTTGGCTCGGTTCTAAATACTGCAGGCTTGAGTACTTTTAAAACCTTAGCCTTACTAAAGCGCGCTTTTTCACGAGTAACAGTGTAAGTAACTAGCTCAGTTGGTAATGCACCTTGAATGAATAAGACCTTGCCGCTCTGACCTTGTTCAGTTTCTTTTTCGTCTGGGGCTAAGCGGGCAATTCCCTGTGCATCCAAATCCAGAGACTCCACCCAAACCGCTTTATCTACCGCTTCAAGCATCTGGTGCAAAGCCTAAAAGATATTCTTGCCACTGGCCACCGTTAGGATCTTTAGATTCTTTTTCTAAGTAAGCTTTAACAAAGGCAATTTCTTCTCGATACTCCTCTAAAGAGAAGCCACCACGCATTAATTGAAAGCGGCAGTACATGAGATAAGTATTGACGACATCGGTTTCGCAATAGCGACGGATATCATTAATTTTGCCTTCTTGATATGCAGGCCAAACTTGACTACCATCCATCCCCATCTTGCCAGGAAATCCACAAAGCTTTGCCAAGCCATCCAATGGTGCATTAGCGCGACCATTAAATTTTGCCAACAAATCCATCATGTCGATATGACGCATGTGGTATCGACTGATGTAGTTATTCCATTTGAACTCACGACTATCAGACTCTTGGCTTTCACCCATTTCCCAGTAGCGTGATGCTTGAATGTGATTGGCCAAAGCTCTGTAGTGCAGTACTGGCAAATCAAAACCGCTGCCATTCCAAGAAACTAATTGAGGGGTGTATTTTTCGATCAGATCAAAAAACGCCTGAATGAGCACCCTCTCATCATCCTGCGGAGTGCCTAAGGTACCAACCTTAATTTGAGGTGAACCATCTTTTGTGGTTCTGCGAATAACGCAAGAGATTGCAACGATGCGCTGAAGATACAAAGGTAGAAATTCACTACCTGTTTTAGCGACGCGTTCAGCAAAGGCTTTTTCTGCCACCTGATCATCAGACATCGAATCTGGAAAATCCTCCAGACGACGTAAGCCAACTATATCGGGAATGGTCTCAATATCAAAGACAAGAACTGTGGCCACTACCGATTACTCTTCTTGCTCTTATTTTTGTAAATATGGCTGTGGATTTACCGGCTTGCCATTGACGCGCAACTCAAAATGTAAATTAGGAGAGGTTGTGTCTGCATCTCCCATTTCAGCAATCTTCTGACCCTTAGTCACCGTATCACCCTCCTTAACCAAGAGCTTGCTGTTGTGGGCATAGGCGGTCAAGTAAGTATTG
>CAIYZI010000633.1 GCA_903930665.1 uncultured beta proteobacterium | reverse complement strand
TGCAAAAAATGCCCGTGCTGTAGATGTGAAGAATGACTTTATATACGGCAAACCGGATGCCGTGGTTTCAATTATTGAATACTCCGATTTTGAATGTCCATTCTGCAAACAATTTGGCGACATTCCCATCAAAGTGGTTGATTCAATGCCCAGTCAAGTCAATTTAGTATGGCGTAATTTTCCCTTACCATTTCATGATCCTATGGCAAGTAAAGAAGCTGCTGCTGCTGTTTGTGCAGCAAAACAAGGTGGTAATGATGCCTTCTGGAAATATTCTGAAGGCATATTCAAAAATACCCGCTCCAATGGTCAAGGTATACCCAATACCAACGGAACAGACCCCTTGATTACATTGGCAAAAGAGCAAGGTATGAATATAGAGAAATTCAGTACCTGCGTCAGTTCAGAAGAGGTTAAAAATCAAATTAATGCCGATTTAGAAGACGGTCAGAATGCTGGAATCAACGGGACACCAGGGGTAATATTAATTAACCATAAAACAGGCGCATTTAATGTGCTAGCTGGAGCTGTTCCTGAAGATGTTTTGAAGCAGGAAGTTAAAAATTTATTAACTTCTAAAAAATAAAATGTAATCTACAGAGCAAGACATATCACCATCTTCCAGGGATGGTGATATAAATATTTTTTACACGAAAATCACCACCCTGGTAGTTCAACGCTAAAGGCCCAGCATTAAAGCGGGTATCAGTTACCTGGCTTGTTATACCGTTCAATGTGATCGCAAGTTGACTCCCTACTACGCTAATTTTCATATGATTCCATTGATTAGCTACTTGCGTAGGTTTAACTTTATTCAACATTAGAATGGTACCCGCCCCTAGACCACCCGCTCGATTTACCAGTGAGACCTCATAGGCAGTTTCTGCATTAATAACATCTGTATTCATACAGCGAAAAAATACGGAAACCTTCGCATCACTAGAAACCCAATAATCAAATTCAACCTGAATGTCTGGAACGCTTAAAAGAGTAACCAACATTCCATGGCCTTGAGTTACATCTATCTCTCTATTATTTACCTGCCAACTTGCATTTCCATTTGGGGCCCAGGATGATAAATCAGAACCATTTAACAGTGGAAATGGAGAGCCTAAGGTCGTAATAATGGCCTGAGAATTTACACTGGCAGGTACCCATGTCAGCGAACACACAAAAAGCAACTTCAGAAGAATGCCGCTCTGTTTTAAAAAAATATCTTTAAGCATAAAAAGGGTTATTTTGTAGCGACCTTAATAGAGAGCATGTAGTATCCGTCAAACGTCAAAAGATGGGACTTTTTCAACATAATTTTCTAATACGAATAAACCCCACTCTAACTATAGGATAGTTTGATGTGGGCTCTGACCGGTCCTGGTTTTTTTAAGAATAAGCGTCTTTATTTACATGACTTATATGGTCGCCCTACCCCTATCTATTGAAATAGCCCATTCCCTCTTCTTAAGATATGCACCAGTAGGATTTAGTGAGTTTTTAGCTTATCTTCATAGCTTAACTACCAGCCCGCACCAAGGCTTCCATAAACTTTTGCCCCATAATTTCAGGCCTACCTTTAAAGATGCGCTCTACTTTTTCTGGGCCAGCATGCTTACGACGAAGCTCATTACGCAATGCATGGTTTTCGGCCAGCTTGATGCTAGCCTTGATGTAATCCTCTGTATTGGTTGCTACTAGCCAATCGGGCAAACCAAAACGCTCGAATAATCCCTGGTCAATGTGCTCATTAACCTCCATACCAGTCTTACACACTCCGACCAAGCCAGCTGTTACGGTATCAATAATCCCGTTAGTATTGCCAAATGGAAACGGGTTAATGAACATGTCGCACTTGCGCACAATATTCATATATTCGGTGTATCCCCGATGGCTATAAACAATTACGGAGTCGCCAAGAGTATTACTAACCACCCTTTTAACCTGCTCATAAACCATCCCCTGCGCAAAAGCTACAGCAAAATGAAACTTCACAGGAGCCTTGCTTCGCGTAGCAATTTCTTTGCAAGCATTTAAAAAACCAGGATTGATCTTCATTGCAGATGCTGCTACAACGATATCCACCACCTCTGGATTTTCTCGAATAATTGGCGGCTCAGGATGCTGACTGGCCAAACCTGATGGACGATACGGCATTCCATCATTTGG
>CAIYZI010000632.1 GCA_903930665.1 uncultured beta proteobacterium | reverse complement strand
CTTGCCACTCTACCAACTCATTATGTTCATTCCAGTATGTAAACACAATTTTTTCAGGATGCTCCTTTAAGAAGGCAGCTGCAATTTGCGCTTCACAGCGTAAAACGCCACCCAAATGCCCTCCCCAATTTTTTACTAAGTCCACATCAAACCAGATTTTTCCCATCATGATTTACCAAGTAAATTTAATAGGATTCGCGGTACCTCCCTAAAGCAAGCGGCTGCACTAAGGCTATACTGCTGCTCATGGAAAGCAATTGCTTCCGATCGACTTGGCCGCCAAAGTGTCTGGGTTAATGCGCTGCGCAGTGCGGCGCGAAATTGACTAGCATTATCAACAAGCACAATACGCTCACTTCCCAAATAAGACTCGAATCCAATAAAATTGGAACGATAGGCAACAATACGTGCCTGGGAATATAGGGCTTGCGCTGTGATGGAGAAATGTTCGTCACCTGAAAAATCACCCAAGGCAAACACCGGGCATAGCTGGGTTACAGCAGCGCAATCAGATTCGGGCAAAACGCCAAGCGTTTGCAAGCGCGATACATTAAGCTCCCCAAAAGTGCATTCCTTGAATTTCTTGGTCAATACGTAAGGGTCACCACCTAAAAACACCGCACGCGAATCTATAGGGAGGCAGCCCAAAGAACCTCCAAAACTGGTAATGGCATACTCATAAGCAGCAGAGCTACTTTCAGGAAGAATTGATAATGTCCACGGGTAGCGTGGTAGACGCGCTTTCCATTTAATCAAAAAATAATTATCTATTTGGTGAGCACGCACCCCATCGCGGATTAAGGAAGTAGTACTCACGCCTTGACGTTTAGCGGCATCAAAGAGCCGTTCAGAGGACACGAAAACATGATCAGCTTGATTCAGTGCCTCAGGTATATCACCTTGGTTGGATAAATCGACTACCAAAGGGGTATTTCGATAGGCTGGTATCGCTTTGATTTTTTGGGCTAACTCCCATAATGATGCATCAATCACAAAAAGGATATCGATTTGCGCCGGCAACTGCTTTAATAATTTAGTCCAAATAATATCCGCAGAAATAGGCGAGCCATCGATTGGATCTTGCGTACTTATAGCTTGTGGGTCAACTTGAAAGGGGTACACACACTCGGGGTTATAAAGTGTGACATTGATTACCCGAAAGGGATAATTCAATAAAGACATGGAAAAATTAGCACACCGCTGACCCTGCAGACTTATGAGCTGCTGGGTTGCGCCAGCACCTAAAAAAAGGATCGTAGCCATTGTTCTCATGGGTTCAAAATACACCAATTCCCTGAAATGCAAAAAAATGGCTATGAAGCCAATTGCAATTAAGAAGGTAGGCTGTGAGTTAATCCGCCTCTTAATTTCCCGGCAAATCTACTACATTTGGGGGTGCCGTCAAGTTTCTCACATTAACATTGCCAATTGGCATTTGTGGTGCCGAACTAGCTGGTGGCGCTTTAACCATTGCAGGTTTAAAGGCCTCATCCAACTCAAAGTAAGTTGCCACAGTTTGCATGTCTTCGGAGGTTAAGTTACCTGCTTGTTGTTTTAAGCGCAAATATGCAAGCAAATAGTTATATTTAGCTTGCGCTAGGTCACGCTGAGCAGTTGCCAGGGTTTTATCTGCAAGTAAGATATCAAGATTAATTCGCTCACCACCACGCACGCTTTTTCGCATTGCCTTGGTTAACTCAGTAGCCGATTCGACGGCACGCTTTAAAGCAGCTACTTTTTGCTCAGTAGATAAAACGGCGTCATATTGCTTACG
Source organism: uncultured beta proteobacterium (assembly GCA_903930665.1). GTDB lineage: Bacteria > Pseudomonadota > Gammaproteobacteria > Burkholderiales > Burkholderiaceae > Polynucleobacter. Next base: position 3,788 of record CAIYZI010000632.1, on the reverse strand, counting down.
TAATTCTGTAATCACCCGTCCGCGCGTTTCATCTGTTTGTGCTTGCGCTTTTTCTAAATTAGAGCGTGACTGGGAAATTTGCCCAGTAACCTGCCCGCCATTAAAGAGGTTCCAGCTTGCCTGTATCCCTGCAGTAGAGGTTGTAGCCTGTTGATTAATCGTTGAAATATAGTAGGAATTTTGTTGACCCCAAGTTGCTAAAGCCGAAATGGTTGGGTAATTTCCCGCCACACTTTTTTGTAGATCTTGACGGGCAATTTCTTCGTTGTGCTGACTGGCTAGAATTTCCGGGTTCAAGCTCAAGGCCATCTCCTCCCACTCGGCGAAGGCTCGTGGTTTTAGCCCCTGGACATGAAAAGTTTTCAGGATCGGTTTAACGTCAGCAGCTGACTGCAGTCTGATACCGGTAATAGCCTCTAATTTACGCTTGTTATTTTCAATCGTATCGCGCGCCTCAATCACCTGAGCATCGGCCATTTCATAGGAAGCGCGCGTTTCCAAAGAATCAGTAATCGTTCCTTCACCTTTTTCAAAGCGCCTGTTATTGACTTGCAATTGTTCTTTAAATGCTACTTTTTGAGCAGCGTAATACGAGTACTGATCACGTGCAAATAGCAAATCGGTATAGGCTTGCAAAACCCGAATTAACAAATCCTGGGTGTTGTAAGCCAATTTAGCTTGTGCCAAATTGGCTTGCGCTGCACCTTGGCGGTATTGCGCCACAGCTTGCAAATTAAATAGGGCTTGAGTTACCTGAAAATACGAATTATTGCTAGGGTAAGCTTGATTGGAAATCACAGTTGGTCCATATGTACCGAATTGTGGCTGAGCTAAATGAGTATTATTTATCGCTGAATAGTAGTTAGCAGTTAATTGCGGCAAAAGAGCACCACGACTAATTTCCAAATTAGCCCGGCCCGCTTCGGCATCCTTTACTGCTGCGCGAAATGTTGGGTCGTTAGCCAACGATGCTTCATACGCATTCATCAAATCTAAAGCATTGGCATTAGCCATTACCAAAGAGAGCGCAAGTGCGCTAGCAATCAAGCTCTTTTTCACGAATTATTCCTCGCGTAATGAGCCGTGCATTCGATCGGCAATCGGTTTTAAGAGATAGGTCATCATTGTTCTCTCGCCGGTCACAACAAATACCTCTGCAGGCATCCCAGGACGTACTTTATTTTCACCTAACTTGCGCATGCCTTTAGCTGTAACGCGCACCTGAATTTTGTAGTATGACTCTCCCGTGCGAGGGTCTTGAGTGCGATCATTTGGCACTACCGACACGACACCAGGTATATTTGGAGTGCTACGCTGATTAAATGCTGGGAACAAAATTTCAACCGGTAAATTCAAATGTACCTTATCAATTAAATTAGTGGGAACGCGCGCCTCGACTATAAGAGAACCATTATCAGGCTCAACTTCCATCAAATGTGTGCCAGGTTGAACGACTGCACCTTTGGTAAATATCTCCAAATTAACGATAGAACCATCAACCGGTGATTTGATTGCAGTATTGTCCAAGTCAAATTCATACGCTTTAGCACGAGCCTCTTGCTCAGAAAGCTGAGTTTGATAACGCGCTAAATTACCGCGATCCTCTGCAAGTGATCCATTAATTTGCAGATAATTACGTTGTAATTCAAGCAGTCTGTTACGTGGCACATAGCCGTCTTTGGCTAAATCTTCCATATTAGCTAACTGCTCTTTCAAGAATTTAACTTGCAACTCCTTATTAGAAATGGAGTCTTTAATTCCCCTAACTTGCGCTTGCAAACCGGCGACAGCTTGCTCTGCACCATTAGCTTGTGCATTAGCCTGAAGATTATTGAGGCGAGCTAATACTTGACCTTCTTTAACCTGATCGCCATCCCTAACCAAAACCTCTTCAACAATGCCATTTAACGGTGCTTGAATTGTTTTTCTCTGGCCATCGGTGATAACAGTCCCTTGGGCTGGAACACCCTTATCCAAAGGCGCAAACAAAGCCCAAACCATAAAACCACCAAAACCAAGGATTAGAACAATCCAGCCCAGTCGGGCATAGTGCCGCTCATCGTGCTCGACAAAATCATTTTCTAGCGCTCGGGCTTCTTTTAAAGCAGCAATTCGTTCTTGCAGCCACGCTTTAGAATTTTCGTAAGGTAGTTTTAACATCGTGCTCTCGTATATTACTCATCGCTTGGGGTAGTGTCGTCAGCGGCAGCTTGACCATTAGCTCCCAGGGTGCTGATGGTCATGTTACTAGCCGATTGGGCTCTCGCTTCTGCTTCGGCTTTTGCTCTAGCTGCTGATTGGGCTTCTTGCTGAGCTTTAAATTGGGCTAAATCCTTCAGGACTTGATCGGTTGGACCAAAGGCAGAAACCATACCATCTCGAAGCACTAACAATTTATTGGTTTCCCGAATAATACTCGGACGATGACTAATCAGGACAACGGTTTTGTGCAGTTGACGCAAACGAACAATAGCCTGGGTGAGCGCAAGCTCGCCAATATCATCTAAGTTCGAATTGGGTTCATCCAAAACAATTAAAGCTGGATCACCATACAAGGCGCGCGCCAATCCAATCCTCTGCTTTTCACCCCCAGATAAACCCAACCCTCCATCACCAATGTGGGTGTCATAACCTTCAGGCATACGTAAAATCAAATCGTGCACTCCTGCCAGCTTTGCCGCACGCACAACTTGATCGGCATCAACCTGACCAAAACGTGCAATGTTTTCACTTATGGTTCCCGCAAACAGTTCAATATCTTGTGGTAAGTAACCCATATGCGGACCAAGCTCGTCCTTATTCCATAAAAAGACATCAGCTCCATCAAGGCGCACCTTACCGACTGCAGCGCGCCAGACACCAACCAATAAACGAGCTAGAGTGGATTTACCAGAACCACTCGGGCCAATAACGCCCAAGCAATCGCCAGCGTTAATATGAAAGCTCACTCCTTTTAAAACCGCTATGGCTGCCATTGGTGGCGCAGCACTGACTCCCTCAACAGCTAAATGACCTTCTGGTTTTGGCAACTCCATGCCGGCTAAACGCGGAGGGTTATCGGCTAATAATTTCTGCAATCGATGATATGCGCTAACCACGCTACTCCACTGGCGCCAAACGGCAATAATCTGCTCAACAGGTCCTAATGCTCGTCCAAGCAAAATGGAACCAGCAATCATCATGCCGCTGGTTACTTCGCCATTAATCACTAACAGAGCACCAACACCCAAAATGAGAGATTGGACTGATACTCTGACAAACTTGGTGATTGAACCAATTCGTGAAGCTTTTTGACTGGCCTCAGCTTGCAGCTTTAAAAATTTAATGTGCTGTGCATACCAACGCTTGCGCATGTTGGGGAGCATGCCCATCGCCTCGATAACTTCGGCATTGCGTAAATTATTTGTAGCTGTATTACTAGAACGAATCGCCGTTGCATTGGCTTCAGCAAGTGGCTTATGCGAAACAACTTCGTTTAACCATGCCAATCCCACCAACAAAATGATGCTCACTAATGCAAATAAGCCCATCCAGAAATTAAAGACAAAAATAACAATCAGATAAATTGGGAACCAAGGCGCATCAAAAAAGGCAAACATGCCGTTGCCGGTCACAAACTGACGAATAGTTGTTAAATCATTCAAAGCTTGGCCTGCATTGACGCCAGTACTGCCTAAATTTTGCTCAAATGCAGCGGTATATACGCGATTATTGAGGAAGGTATCCATTTTGGCGCCGATACGGATGACGACCATACTCCGGATATATTCCAAAACCGAAATCAATAT
>CAIYZI010000631.1 GCA_903930665.1 uncultured beta proteobacterium | reverse complement strand
TTTGCCACACACAACATTACTGGCAACCAGACTATTGCCAACGCGGTTAGCCAGACCCTGCCGCTTCTGGTGGGCGGGTCCGATCAGGCCGCAGGTGCTGCCATGACCAGTATCAACAAGATTGTGCAAGCTCGTATTGAGCACAATCTGGGCCTGACCGGTGGCGATGATTTTCTTGGTGACAAGGCATTCTGGGTTAAGCCCTTCGGCAGCTCCGCCAATCAAGGGGACTTGAATGGCGTATCGGGCTTTCAGGCCAATACCAGTGGTCTCGCCCTGGGTGCCGACAGCGTGGTCTCGCCCAACACCCGGGTGGGCCTGAGTTTTGCGTATGCTCGGGCAGGGGTCACGGGTAACTCTACAGTCGCTCCCAACAGTGCCAACATTGACGTCTATCAGCTCACGGGCTACGGCAGCTACGGGCTCGATCAATATACCGATGTCAACTTCCAGGTAGGTTTGGGCCAGAACCATAACAGCGGCACACGCAACCTGTCATCTTTCGGGCTCGTCGCCAACTCCAGCTACAGCAGCATGGTAGCCACCGCAGGTGCAGGAGTAGGTCGTGTTTTCCAGCTAAGCGAAGTCAACTCATTTACGCCTTCTGTCCGGGCCGACTACACCTGGGTTCAGGATCAGTCCTACAGTGAAAGCGGAGCGGGCGCGCTGGACCTCAATGTGCAGGACCGCACCACGCAGCAGTTCATTCTCAGTGTGGATGGCAAATACAGCCACCGCTTTGACAACGGTTTGAACCTGAGTGGCAACCTCGGCCTGGGCTATGACACGATGAACCAGGGGTCGAGCATCACGGCAGCATATGCCGGTGGAGCCGGCGCGGCATTTACCACCTCGGGTCTGAATCTTGAGCCGTGGATTGTGAATGCAGGACTGGGTCTCACCGGAACGACCAGCAGCGGCATGGAAGTCACGGTGCGCTATGACGTGCAGTCGCGCCAGGGCTTTATTGACAACGCAGTGTCGGCGAAGTTGCGCTGGACTTTCTAGGACCCGAGCTGACGGTGGGTTGGCTTGGCTGATGCAGCTTGCCTCGTTCGGGCTATGGGTGCTTTGGGTCCATTGAATAGTCGCCATCCGTGATTCCAATTTCTGGTTAGATAATGGTCGTCTAGGCGTTTGCAGGCAGCCTAAGAATCACAGACGGCCAAAACAATATGTATCAAAATGCTGCGACTTTCCAGCCCGAAGAGTCGCTTCTTCGCGAACGGGTGACGCGTAATCCCAAAGATCACGCCGCGTGGCACGCACTGGGCCTTTCGGCGTTGAACGCTGACAACCTGCCCTTTGCTTTGCAGTGCTTAGAAGCAGCGATTGCAATCAATTCAAAAGTAGCGCTTTACCAACGCAACGTCTGCGAGATGTACCGCCGCGCTGGGCAACTGGACAAGGCGGCCACCGCCGGACGTGCGGCAGTCAGGCTGGTCCCTGCTGATCTCGATGCACACTACAACTTGGGTCTGGTGTACACCGATGCGCACAACCACGACAAAGCCGTGCAGAGCTATCGTAAAGCCCTCAAGATAAATTCCCAACATGGCCTGTCGTGGAATAACCTGGGCGCGGCGCTGGAGCAACTGGGCGACAAATCAGGTGCGCTGGACGCATACGAGAAAGCCATCGCGCTCAACCCGCAGCATGCGGAAGCTCAAAACAATGCCGGCGCTATCAGCAGCGAACTCGGACGGCTGGACGAGGCGCGTATGCGCTTTCAGGCGGCGATTGCGGCACGCGGCGATTTTGTGGAGGCGCACTACAACCTGTCTTCACTTAAGACCTATACCAAGGATGATCCGCATCTCGCGCTGCTGGAGCGGGTTTACAGCGAGCGTCAGGGGCTGAGCGACCACGCCCGAATTCGCTATTGTTTTGCACTGGGCAAGGCGCTTGACGACGTCGGTGACTTCGACCGTGCCTTTGCTGCCTATGACGAGGGCAATCGGGTGCAGCACGCCATTCTGCCCATGGATGAGGCCAGAGCAGACCATTTGCTGGCACGGGTGATGGCCGTGTTTGACAAAGCGTTTTTTGAGGCACGCCGTAATGTATCTGGTGCACGCGACTCGCACCGTACACCGATCTTCATCGTTGGAATGCCACGCTCTGGCACTACCCTGCTGGAGCAGATTCTGTGCAGCCATGCGTCCGTTTATGGTGCTGGAGAACTTGTAGAGTTGAGCAACGCTGTGGGCCGCGCCACCGGCACCGACAACGGTGCGCTCTTTACGGAGGGTGTCGCCGTGTTGAGTGCTGACGACCTGAAAAAAATTGGCGATGACTATTTAAACGATGTCTGGAAACTTTCCCCGCAAAGCCGTTTTATAACGGACAAGATGCCCGCCAATTTCTTCTACCTCGGGCTGATTCATCTTGCGCTGCCAAACGCCAAAATCATCCACGCCATGCGCGACCCGATGGATTCGTGTTTTTCGTGTTTCTCACGCCTGTTCAACGACACCATGGATTTCGCCTACGACCAGGGCACTCTGGGGCGTTATTACGTTCGCTATATGACGCTGATGCGGCATTGGCAAAAGGTGCTCCCCCACGGGACGGTGCTGGACATGCCCTACGAGGACATGGTGGCAGACACCGAGACCAATGCGCGCCGGGTACTGGAATTTGTGGGTCTGCCATGGGACCCGAATTGCCTCAATTTTCATGAGAACAAGCGCATCGTCAAAACTGCCAGTGTGGCCCAGGTACGCAAGCCCATTTACAAGAGTTCCGTAGCGCGCTGGAAACACTTTGCAAGGCATCTGCAACCGCTCCTGGAGCTCGTCAAAGACTATCGTCCAGCCGGAGATGCCGCTGCACTGGCGAGCCCGGCGCAAACGGCACTGCCTGACACCGTGCAGAGGGCCCACGCTGCGCACGTCGAGGGGATTGCCCATTACCGCGCAGACCGTTTTGACGAGTCTCTTGCCTGCTATGACAGAGCACTGGCGCTGCACCCAGATTTCCCGGAGGCCCTCAACAGCCGTGGCTTTGTGTTGCAGGACAAAGGACAGTTTCAGGAGGCGCTGGAGTGTTTTTCCCGCGCGGTAGAGCTTGCACCTGAAATGGCGATGGCGCGACTCAATCTGGGAATGTTGCAACTCAAATTGGGCAACTGGGAAGAGGGCTGGGACAACTACGAATCACGCTGGACCGGTTCTGCAGAAGCCGCCGCCGGCGGTCTGAACCGCCCGGCATGCCCACTGCCGCTGTGGGACAGTCAAGCGGGCCTTGACACTGCGACCAAGCGCCTACTGGTTGTGACGGAGCAGGGATTTGGGGATACGTTTCATTTCGCACGTTACCTCCCACTGGTAGCCCAACGTTTTGCGAAGGTTGGCTTCGTTTGCTCACAGCCAACGCAGCGACTGCTGGAATGGTCAATCGGCGACAGGATCGCAGTATTTACCCGAATGCCGATGGATGATTTGTCGTACGAGGCGTGGGATTACCAGTGCCCGCTGATGTCATTGCCCCGTGCGTTGGGTACGCGTCCAAATAATGTTCCTACGGATCTGCCGACGCTGCGCGCCTCGAATATGGCGGCAGCACATTGGCGCGAGCGACTCAATCTGGGAATGCTGCAACTCAAATTGGGCAACTGGGAAGAGGGCTGGGACAACTACGAATCACGCTGGAC
>CAIYZI010000630.1 GCA_903930665.1 uncultured beta proteobacterium | reverse complement strand
CCAGCCCCTGCACATGAACGGCCCGGAAGTCTTCAACTTCACGATCGCCGCCGTACCGCGCGCCATCGAGCAGTTGCTGGAAAAACTACGCAGTACAGAGTAGCTCCTGCATGATTAAGTAAGTTAAACTTTTTATAAATTGATGATGGGCCTGCATTGGCCAGCACTCTGGCTAATGTAATGATCTCAGGATACTTGGTTGTTTCACCTCTTTATCAGCACTTCTTGGTGCCTGATGAAGGGGTGTTTTTATTGTCAGAATTTGAATCCATTCGACTCCCCGGAAAAATCAATGAAGATATATTCTCGGCATTTCATGCGAGTACTCAACCTGATTCCATCTTAATTGATGTAATTGCCGACGACTTGGCTGGTGCATGGGGCTATTCCGAGATCTACTATGCATTACGCCAACTAATCGATAAAAAATATCTTTTAAATACCGAAAATCCACTTAGTAAGGATGCCTTTTTTTCATTCGCCTATTCTGCTTTGCTTCAGCACGGAATGGATGAGATTGAAGAGCGCGTTTTTACCGTGAGTCTGTGTGGTGATGAACATGAAGTTCAACTGCTAGCGGAGAAATTAAAACAAATTGGGATTTTGACTAAGGAGGCGGGATTAGTTGATCTCAGAATTAATATTGTTGGGGATTTGCTAAATTCTGAAATTGAGCCATTTGTTGCTGAATCCTTTAAGTTAAAAATTCCTTGTATGTTGATTCAGCCTAAAGGATTAAGGCCGTTAATTGGCCCCATATTTGATAGTAAAACAACAGGATGCTGGCACTGCTTAGTCCATCGTTATTCGAGAAATAGGGAAATTGATACCTATGTTTCTCAGGCAAGTCCAGAGCAAGTTCCATTAAAAACAGCGCGTGCTTATAACCCTGCCTCTATTGATGCCGCGCTTAGCCTTGCTGCAGTCAAGATTAATCATTTTCTGCAGTTTTCAGATTCATCTCTAGCGGGAAAAATATTTGCTCTAAATTTAACAAAATTAGATATTGAAGAGCACCCACTCATTAAGCGTCCTCAATGTGCTTTTTGTGGGCAAAGTAAAGCAGAGATGCCGCCGCCGCTTTCACTCAAGATGGGTGATTCGGTGGTCGATAAAAGAGGTGGTTTCAGGTCAGTAAGCGCTGAAGAGACCATTGCAAAATGGCAACATTTAATTAGTCCCATTACTGGGGTCGTGACCTCAGTCTATGAGATGCCCTCTGGCGATCAGAAAGCAGTCATACACAATGCGGTTGCTGGCCACAACTTTGCCATGGACACTAAAAATCTATCTTCTCTAAAAAAAGGACTGAGAAGCAAAAGTGGTGGCAAGGGAACCTCCATACAACAAGCTAAAGCCGGCGCTCTTTGTGAGGCAGTTGAGAGATATTCTGGATTATTTACTGGTGAAGAGTATCGAATCAGCGCCTCATTCAAAGAGCTAGGAAATGCTGCCATCCACCCAAATGAATGCATGTTGTTTAGCGAGGCGCAATACAACGTTCGAGCTCAAAATAATTTACGTGATAGAGGTTTTGATATTATCCCGGACCCTTTTGATATTCATGCAAAAGTGGAGTGGTCCCCAATTTGGTCATTTACCAAGAGTGAATTTAAGTGGTTGCCGACGGGTTATCTGTATTTTGCATACCCACGTAAAGAAGGGCAGTTTTACTTTTGGGCAGACTCAAATGGCAGCGCAGCGGGGAACACCATTGAGGAGGCGATCTTGCAAGGCTTCCTTGAAATAGTGGAGCGAGATGCTGCAGCCATCTGGTGGTACAACCGCCTCAGTCTTCCTGAGGTAGATCTCTCAAAGCTAGAGAACTCCTATATCAATCAGGTAATCTCTCACTATCATGACATTCATCGAGAGATATGGTGTTTGGATTTAACGACAGATATTGGGGTTCCTGTAATAGCCGCTATCTCTAGGAGAGTAGACAAGCCAGTTGAAGATATTGTTTTTGCTTTTGGCTGCCATTTAGATTTTGAGATTGCTGTTTTGCGTGCTGTAACTGAGCTCAATCAATTTTTACCGGCCGTCATGCCAATCGCGAGCGATGGTAGCGGTGAATACGCATATGATGATCCTGCATCCCTAGATTGGTGGAAAACAGCCCGAATTTCAGATCATGCTTATTTGAAACCAAATGCACATTTAGAGAAGATTTTTGCAAAAACTTCTTCTATTGATGCATCAGGTTCAATAGGGGAAATAGTTCGAGCCTGTCAACAAAGAATGGAAGAGAAGGGTTTTGAATTCCTTGTTCTCAATCAAACTAGACCGGATATTGGCTTGCCAGTAGTAAAAGTTGTAGTTCCAGGCATGAGGCATTTTTGGAGGCGTTGTGCTCCAGGTAGGCTTTATGACGTACCAGTGGAAATGGGCTTGCTATCACATGCCAAAGATGAATCAGAATTAAATCCAATCGGAATATTTATTTGATGAGCAGCTCCTTAGGTCACCATTCATTTCTCTCCGTTGCATTAGCTCCCGGAGCTGTTTTTTCTAGTCAGGGGACCCCAACCATCACGCTAAAGGATCGAGAATGGCCGCTTCCGATCGAGGAGCACTGGGCAGCATGGCATGATGTGGCAGATGGCACAATTGATTATGAAGTCGTCTTAGATAAATTATCTGAAGGTAATTTATCAAGTCATCACATTGCCACTTTTATCAATACTGTTCAACAAGCCATGGCATTAGGGTGGCTTGAATACCGAATCATCTCTAATAGAAAAATTTTAGCAAAACTGCGTCCGATTGGTAAGTTGCTACACAACCCCTTAAGCAAGGCTTTAATGCCCAAGGTCTTGACTCCTTCACGGTTTACCACTACGAGGATGGAAGCAGATTTTATATTAGCGAAAAACTCTCGGTTTGGTCATGCTTTGGATATTTATGATCCAACTCTTTTAATCAATCTCTTTAGCGTTCACCGCAATCTGATTGAAGATAAGACAAAACAACTCTTCGTAAAATTTGCATATGCTTCAGGTACGTTGATCGATGAAGAGTCCGCTTTATTGGAGCAAACTCCAGGTTTAGGATTTTGGGAGGCGCACGAGCTTGATTTTCATAATCAAAGCCGACTTGGGAATAATTTGAATCCAGTAGGCGGTGTATTTTCTTGGAAAGGTAAAGTTCCCAGTCTGCCTGCTTTGAAGGCTCCTGATATCTCTAGATTGACTGTAAAGTTGCCAAGCGCACACGAATTGCCCCTTCTATCACTGAATGATGTGATTAATCTTCGAAAGTCAATCCGAGAGCATGGTGATCGATGTATGACTCTACAAGATTTATCCAATTTCCTCTGGCATAGCTTGAGGGTGAAAGAAGTGTTAGAGCCGAACGAAGCCACTGGTCTATTTTATGAGGCGAGCATCAGGCCCTACCCATGTGGCGGAGCGGCATATGAATTAGAGGTGTACATTGCCACTCTGGGGTTTGATGGCCTTAATGCTGGAGTTTGGTGGTATGACCCAATGAACCATACTCTTGAGTTGCGATCGGATAAATCTAATTTAATTGATGGACTGCTTCAAACAGCATCTATCTCGGCTGCGGGATCCGGTATACCGGAAGTACTACTTTTAATTACCTCTAGATTGGGTAGATTAAGTTGGAAATACCGCTCCATTTCTTATGCAGTCACCCTTAAACATACTGGCGTTCTCTATCAAACCTTCTACATGATTGCTACTGCCTTGGGATTGGCTCCCTGTGGCTTAGGCGCTGGAAATTCAGTGTTAGCTAATTTAGCTACAGATACCGATCCTAACGACGAAGCATCTGTAGGTGAATTTATGTTGGGTGGCCCCTTAAAAAAGGCGAATTGAGAAATCGATAGATGATAGATTTTCTCGAGAAGCAATTAATGCGACGCATATCCAGCGACCAATGGATTGAATGTCGAGATCGGCTAAATAATCTCCCTCCCATTTGGAAAATGGGTAATGGTATTCATATCGTTACCGGCTATCGGGAAGCCTGCGATGTATTGGCTAATAAAAAAATCTCTAGTGAGTTTATAAGAAAATTGTCCGATGAAGCCTTGCGATTTGGCAGAATAGATAGGGTAAACAGGATTATCAAAAACTCATTTGCCCTTAGGGATGGGGTTGAACATCTTTTTCTTAGGGAGCTAGTTGCACCAATATTTCTGCCTAAACAGCTGCAAACTATTTTTGGAAAAACAGAAGAAGATGCAAAAAATCTTATTGACGGCGCTTTAGAAAAGGCTGATTCAATTGACATTGTAGAAGTTTTGGCGCGACGTTTACCGATATTGGTTAATTGCCAGATACTCGGTTTGCCTTATTCCAAGCAAGACGAATTAAGGTTGATGATCGATGCGTTAGTAGCTGAAATCGAGTTTGATCCGATAAATAGAAATGAAACTGAGTTGTTAAATTTAATTGATTTAATTGATTCATTTAAATCCAAACCAGTTCCAAGGTGGTTAGATCCATTAGTAACGGCACTTCATCAAAATCGAATTTCTGAGCTAGATTTTGAAGCAACCATATTATTGTTAATGATTAGTGGATATGGCACAGCTACAGTTGGAATAGGTAGTAGCGCATTAAATTTGTTTGCGCAGGATCAAGCTTTTAGCAAGCTTAAAAATGGGACATATCAAACGGAAAATTTTATTTATGAATCACTCCGATTAAATCCACCAGTCACGCTTCTTTCGAGGAGTGCAGCCGAAAATCTAGAAATTGGTGATCACGCTATACCTAAAAATGAATTGATATTGATTCATATGGGTGCAGCCTGTCGCGACCCAAATATTTTTGAAGATCCGCATGATTTCAATCCTCATCGTATCAATAAGGCCCAGTTGATATTCGGTGGGGGGGCTCATTTTTGTCTTGGTAGGTTAATTGGCCTACATCAAATAGAGGCATCCTTGAGGGCCCTATTAAATTATCCGCTATTAATCCAAGCACCCATCCAAAACATTGCTTTTCACCCCTATAAAATTATTCAGGGTCCTCTTAGTTTGCCCGTCAAAATTGATGCACAAACCATGCTTACCTAAGATTCTGGATAATGCATTCGGATCGTTTTTATAAATTAATTGCAAATGCTGCGCCAGCAAAGTGGAGGCTGGATGAGCGATATTTTGCTCCCATGAATAATGCATTCCTGGCCAAAGATCGTTTTGAGCGGTTTAAGAAGGCTACCGCCGCTAATGATATGGATTGGTTGCGATGGCTAAGTCAAACAAATCAAACTGACGCTACGATATTAAAGTCCCTCGATGATGTTCGTTATATTGCGGACGAATTAACCTACCCTGAGTGGGCAAAATTTCTCAACCTTTTTATATCCAATGTAGAAGGTAGTGTCAGCATTGAGTCATTAAATCAAGCCTGTAATCGTCTTATAGAAAATCTATTTAAAGACATGGAGTTTCTGACTTCAAATGCACGAGCTGATTTATCTTCGGCTTTAACTAAAAGAATTTATAGAACAATTTGGCAAACAGCTTTCACTCAATCGTGGGCTTCATGGGATATATATCTAGAGGCATGCCCAGCAATTGCCTATCAATTGGGTGTTGTCGTCGCTCATTTTATCCATGTTTACAAGGAGGCCCTAGATCGATATGCTGCTGATATTGCTGATATACAGACCATATTATTCCCCGGATATCAGCTAAAACATATTGACCATTTGCTATGTGATCTTGGAGATCCACACAATAGCGGTCGAAATGTAATCATCTTCGAAACTGTCCAACAGAAAAAAGTTGTCTATAAGCCAAAAAATCTGCTTGGTTCATCGGTCTATTTGAATGCATGCAAACAATGCAGTAGTGAGAATACAGCTATCTTTTTGCATCATCGAAAGATGCTCCTTAGGGATCAATATGCTTGGGAAGAATATGTTCAAGCTAGTGTATGTGAATCTGAAAATGACTTTAAATCTTGGTTTTTTTTCCTAGGACAAACCCAAAGATTATTGGAATTGTTTGGGGGAAGGGATTTTTGGTCTGATAATTTCATCGCTACGAGCCTCAACTGCGCCCCGATTGATCTAGAGACTTTGTTGCAGCCTTCATTTGTGCGCGAGTTTGACGATGCTCACCATCAAATTCTACGCCGCTATGCGGCTGGCCCCTTAGCATCGGGCTTAATTTATATGCCCATGCAGTCGGCTGGTGAAGGCTCGTTGAATTTAGCTGTTTTTACGCCACGTCAAAAATTATCCACTCCCTTGTTGGATTCCTCAGGCAAAAAAATTCAGTACGAGTTACCGCCATATATAGCTAGTACAGGTGTTCGTGAAGCAAATCCCTTTAGTTATGAAGCGGAATTTAAGTCTGGATATGAATGTTTATCTAAATATTTACTAAATGATGCAGTGGAAAAATTAGGGGGCGCTCAAAGCCTTGAGCTCTTAGCATTTGCCCCACAAAGATTCATCTGGAGATCCACTTGGGATTATTACTTGTTATTAGATGAGCTCTCTGCCCCCCATAATGTTAAAGATGGGGTGCAAGGTTGTATTCATCTTCAAAAGATCTATCGCGCACTACGAAAGGCCGGTTTGGATTCTAATTTGGCGGTTTCACTTGCTTCGTGTGAAATTAAATCCCTATTAGATCGGGATATTCCATTTTTTCAATTGATACCCTCCACAAACGCCGTATTATTTTCTGATGAAAATATCGCCACTATTGATGGCCCAACCACTTTTTCTCAGTTTCAAGAGCGATTAAATCTAGAGTCCTCTTTTGACTTAAAGAGCAGCTTGTCGCAAATACAGTCAGGTATCGCTTTTTCTAGGCGGATCGCCCACCAAATACCATTTCTCGACTCTAGTTTTCTAGAGTCAAAAACGGTCACACTCAAGGTTGTTGAGGATATTGGTAGGCTTTTATGTGATTCGATAGTTTTTGGAGCAAATGATTCTGTTGGGATTCTATCTGCCGTCTATGATCATCGTAGTAGCAATTGGTATTTGGGCCCTTTGCCAAATGTAGGTTACTCGGGCTTAGCTGGAATTGCTTTCACCTTGGCAGAGCTCTATACAGTGACAGGTATTGCCGAATTTAGAAATATAGCTAGAAAAATCGTCAAGCAAACTATTTTGAGTCTAAATCCATCGCCCGATTCAATTACTCTGGAATTCATTTGTGGAGCGCTAGTTTATCTAGATGACAAACAATTGACTGGTGAGGGTAATTTGGCTATCTCGAAATTGCAGAGTCACGCTTCTTTAAATGGTGAAAATTTACCCCCATTAAATTCATTTGGTGTAATGATAAATACAGCGCAAACCCCCATTCCCTGGCTTTACTCGGGTCTTACAACTGCATCTATGCACGCGCATCTCACTGAAATTGATGGGCGAATCAACACTGGTAACTTTACATTAGTCGATCTCGTTGGAAAATATGAGTATTTATCGATGAGTGGTCACCAGGAGGCTGCGAAAGATGTGATGGAAATTTGCTATGCTAATTACTACAAAGGTTATCTAGGGGGTCTTATCGGAATTTCTCCTGCGCATGCACCTTGTGCGGTTTTAGGTTCTGCGGCATTGATCCGCATGTATCTGAGATCAATTCATGAATTTAAAGCGCTGTCAATTGCCCCAATAACTAGTGCTATTAGCAGTAGAGTTATTTAGCTCGCAAAAGAAGGCGCAAGTAGTTTGGATAATTCGTCAGCCCTCCGTCCAAATTACCGCTGCAAAATGAATGCATTGGATGCTGATACCGATACAAGTTTATTGCTTATAAAGATATCTTCCATTTAAGTGTCCTTGGTTCGTCGATTTATGGCGATGGATTTGTTGTCCGAGGTCCTGCTTGATAACTAATTACTGAGCTCACCTTTTTTATTTTGATTAAAGGTTCCTTGTAAAATCTCCGCAAGCGTTATCTTCTTAAAGGATCTGCTTGCTTTCGTGTTTTGAAGGATTTTGAGATTTTGAAAGTCTCTCCTGTGAAGGGGCAACGTTGCCTAATGCGAACTTTAAAGGTCGATCCTTTGACACCATTTAGCTCTGTAATGAAATCACTTTGCTTTTCCATAACTTTCATTTTAAATGGATTTGGGGCAAAAAAGGGAGCATGAGTTGGGGAATTAGGGCAAATTAAGACCAAAAACTATGAATAACAACGAATTTAATCCCAATAAAATCAATAAGATAGAGAAAATAAGCCCTAAGAGGCTTGCCGTGGCACCCATGATGGAGTGGACAGATCGCCATTGCAGATCTTTTCATCGCACATTGACTAAAGAGGCCGTTCTTTATACGGAGATGGTCACAACTGGCGCTCTGATTCATGGCGATGTTCCACGTCATTTGGATTACTCTGCGGATCAGCATCCAGTTGTTTTGCAATTAGGCGGCAGTGAGCCCTCTGATCTAGCGAAAGCAGCCTTATTGGCTGAGCAGTGGGGTTACGATGAAATCGATCTTAATTGTGGCTGCCCATCAGAGCGAGTGCAGCGGGGCGCATTCGGCGCTTGCTTAATGTCAGAGCCGCAATTGGTTGCCGATTGTGTACGCGCCATGAAACAGGCGTCGGGAATCCCTGTTTCTGTAAAGCACCGTCTTGGCTTGGATAATATGGATGCTGCGAATTCTGAGCAGGACTATCAATTTGCTCTGAATTTTATTTTGTCCGTTGCCGATGCCGGAGCAAGTCAGGTCACTATCCATGCGCGTAATGCAGTCCTTAAGGGTCTATCTCCCAAAGAGAACCGCAGTAAACCTCCTTTACGCTATGAGGTCGCAGCTAAATTAAGGCTGGATGCTCAAAAGCAGTTTCCTGACTTAAAGGTTCTATTAAATGGTGGCCTGGAAAGCAATGATCAAATTGCTGGCCACTGGGATGATTTTGATGGCTTTATGGTTGGTAGGGCGGCCTATCATTTTCCGGCAATGTTACTGGGCTGGGATGACCTCATCAATACCGATGGTGAAGCTGCTGGATACTTATTTAGCGAGACGGAGTGGCACCGCATTCAGATTGCTTTGGTTAAGCAAGTTCAGGCATGGTTTGATGAATGCCGGGAAAAGGGCAAACCTTTCTATATCGGAGCCTTTACCCGCCACATTTTGGGTCTAGCCCATGGTCGTGCGGGCTCGCGTTATTGGCGTCAGCGTCTCTCCGATCACCATGCTTTGGCTAAAGTACAAAGCAAAGCAGCCATTGCTGATTTCTTCTTAGATGCCAGCTTAACCCTAGGGGATTGGGCTGCCTTTGAGTTTGAAAGCGCCTAGTTAGGGTTTTTTGACAGGTTTTTGGGACAAAAGCTATAATCTTGGATCTAATATGGCGGACGTAGCTCAGTTGGTAGAGTCCCAGATTGTGATTCTGGTTGTCGCGGGTTCGAGCCCCGTCGTTCGCCCCATCAATTATTGATGGTAGCCAACCCCAAAGGGGTGGCAAAGTAGTAAATTTCCCATAAACATCTATAAGCGATTCAATTGCTTGTTTATGATGGTCACATGAGTAGTCCTATCTCACTGCCACCCAAAGATACCGAGAAACTCAATTCGTTT
>CAIYZI010000629.1 GCA_903930665.1 uncultured beta proteobacterium | reverse complement strand
TTGTCCGTAACACTCTTACAGTCTGCCATTGCCCCGGCAGGTTCGCGCACCACCTTGCACCTGACGCAATACATTTGCCCCGGCTTGCAAGATTGTTTATTTTTTATTCGTTTTTGAGATAAAAAAATGCGGAGCGCCTGACCTAAAATTAAAATGGGTCTTTTGGAATCACATACTGACAAGCCCTCTTTAATCCAAGCGCGTACTGTGTTTTTATGCTTTTGACACAATGCAGCCACCTCCTCAACGGTATAGCCACGGTGCATTTTGACCAAATTGGGATTGGGATAGCGAGCGGCCATCACATTACCCCGCGAATAAATTGAGCATGCTTACTTGACTGCTTTGCGATCAGATTCAAGTTTTGCGACCAACTCCTTAATTTCGCCATTGGACTTTCCGGATATACGAGCGGCGTTGAGAGTGGCGATTTCACCATCGGGCCAGCCAACAGCTCTACCACCTAGACTAATTGGCTTAGTCCATAAGCCTTGAGTAATTCGAAGATAAAGTGTGGAACGCGATAAACCAGACGCGAATTTAACGGCCGGTAATCGTAGGATTGCTTGCGACATGTTTGCACCTCTTAGGTGTTGGTTGAACATGTCAAAATTTTCATTCAGCACAACCTACTAAGGGCCAAATTCGGAATTGATAAAACCGAATTCGGAATTCACCCGTTATTTTTTACGAGCCTCCACCGCATCCGGTATTTGAGAAATAATTTTGCGAATAGTGTCATCTGTTATGGGCGCGCCAATTTCTTCAGTCATCTCCATTAATTGATTCGCAATTCCCCTTTTATTCCAATCAATATCTGAATAATTGCAAAGCGCGGCTATCAGAGTTAATAAAGTATTACGCTCAGTTGTGGTCATTGCTTTATCAGCTGCGCTAATTTTAGTATCCAGACTTTTTTCCAACTCGCGCAAGGCATCGGTTCGAACTACCAAAACAGCATCTTTTGGTAAACCACCAGCAGGATAGTAACGACTTGATAAATCCTCAGAATCTCTTTTCTCTAAAAAAACCTTTCGATCTTTTTTATGCTTTTCTAGCAAAGCAGTTGCTTCCTCATCCGATAACTCTTTCACAAGAATGCGAGACTCTAATTCGCGCAATTGCGCTTTTGATCCAGACTGATATTCATTTTCATCAAAATCTTCCATGAGCTGATAAACAACATCGCACTCTCTCTGAACAAAAGCACCGTCAAGCCCTGCAAGCGTGACTTCAGGGCCGCCAGTCATTTGCTGATAAAGAAACTCAATATCCAATCTCTCAGCTCCGATCATTGCCAAGTCCCAAAGCTCGGAAATAGAATGCACTTTAGAGTCAATATTTAAATACTGACCATTACCAATATTTAAACTGGTCATTAGTGGACTGAAATTCTCCCGCTCTTCATCCAAAATTTTATTCATAACGGCCACTAAACCGGGGGGAGCTTCTCTGGTATCTCTCGGCATTAATGAAGCGGCTTGCTTAGACTTCTTGGAATTAAAAAGAGTCTTTGGAAGCATTGTCCATTCGGTTCTTTCCCAAGAAACCACTTCGGCACGCCTTGCACGAGCATGATTTACAAAATCAATAGACAGTTTTAAATGCCCGCTTAAGGCAAATTGCAGTATGTCAGATTCCTTAACCTCCTCGCCAAAAGAGACCGATAGATATTTGGCCGCATCTGGCACAGTAAGCCATTTTTTTAGCTGAAATAACTTACTCATAGATTGCTAAATATCCAAGGCTGGCAAGTTATTCACTATTTTCATAGTCTCCAAACTCACGGTGATCACCCGTTGAAATAACTCAAGAGGATAGGCAGGGTTTTGCATAGTCTCTCTCGCCCATAAATTAGCGTCATTTACGATCCCACTTTCTTTATGCGTGCTGACGCTTTGGCGCTCCATGACCCACTCCAGCGCAGGCTTGCCATTGACCACATACTCATAGGCCTCCAGTGGAATCCCAGACATGGTAATTTTATGGTTGTATATCACTTGAGTTTTATCCCACTTTTCACCATGACTACCTTTGGCGAACTTCATTTGAGTAACGTAAAGGTCATCCGGCGACAATGAAGTTATGTCCATGCCACCCATATCCACTTCATACGCAGGCACGGATTCATAATTGAGGTGTAAGTCGGACAAAGCCCTACCAGCTCTACTAAATACCCAAAAATCAGCAGCAGTCTTTACGACAGGGATGCGCGGTAATTCTTTACTTAAATTATCCGCATAACGGGCGCGGTAGTCCTCACTATGCAGCAAGCCATAGATGTAATAAAACAAATCTTCTTTGGAAATTTTCTCGCTTAGATATTTTTCTTGGAAATGCGCCAGTCCTGTATCGCTAATGCCATCTCGAATCGAGTATTTACCATCCTCAGACTTTAGCCCCCCCCCCTGCGGCTAATTGAGTTGAAAATAAATCGTCATTGGTAGCCTTATTTTCTGCAATAGGCTCGTAAAGCCTGAGGGGGAAGCACTGCCCTTTTTCAATAGTATCTAGACTAGATATAGAGTCCATAATCAATACGCTAAAACCACTTCGGCCACCAACGCCTGTTGCACAAATCACCAAATTCTTCACCTTATCATTCGGGAGGATACGGGGCATTTGCCCCATTCTGCTATTAAACAAAGGATTAAAGTAAAGCCATTGTTTTTGGTATGGGCGATACATACTTGAAACTAGACATACAGACGAAAAAGATCCGCGTTTGCCTCTAGTTAAATCGGCTATCAAGTTGCTTGACCAGCTAATTTTAGCTTTATCAGTATCGATAAAGGAATCTACCTCAGGATAACTGCCCTTATCCAAACCAGAACATGCATTTTTGTAACGCTCAAGCTCTGTATTGTAGAAATTAATCGTTGCCCCCATATTTTTGGAGAGTTGATTTTTAGAAGAGTTATACACCCACGCATCACGGTTTGTAGCCACCCCTAGAGAGAAGTTCTCAAAAACTGCCTTAGCAGTTTTATCTTTTTTATCGCCCAAGCTAATGTACTCAGCAAAGCTATCATCCCGCTGAGCCACCCAGTCATGGTGCTTATCTGGCGTAATACTCTGCCACTGATTTTCATGGGTAATGCCCGCAATACTTCTTAAAGACTCAATCTTCTCTAGCTTTTCTTCACGGCTAAGGTAATCGCCAATATCATGAAAATAAATCTTGCCATGCTCGCTAGCTTTAGGATTTTTTACTAAGATAGAGATAGCAATGGGGGTTCTGCTACCTCCGCCGAAAATCTTTCCCCCCTCTTTTCTCGATAGCTCACCCGAAGTTCTCTGATTACCCCGCAAATGGAATACATAAATGCTACTAAACTCCTCTACCAGACATTTACGCAACCCATCGGCGGTATTGGCATCTATCCACCCTGCATTACTGACAAAGCCAATGACTCCGCAATCTTTAATGCGATCGCTTGCCCAGCGAAGGGCGCGAATGTAGCTGTCATAAAGTCCTTTTGACAACATTGCACTGGAATGATGTACATAGGTTTGCCGAATCCGCTCATCTAAAGACTTATATTCAATATTAGCGTTACCATCATTCTCGCTTCGCTGACCAATGGAATAAGGGGGGTTACCCACAATCACCCGAATATCAAGCGCCTTTTGTTTTTTGCGTCTGCCACTGTTATCGCTCATGGCTGGTGTGGCTAAATCCTCTTTTTCATAAAGGGCAAAAGTATCGGTTAAACAAATGCCATCAAAGGACACATACTCGCCGCCACTAATCGAGTGATACACCTGTTCAATATTGATTGCAGCAATGTAATACGCTAAAAGCACAATCTCATTGGCGTGGATTTCATTTTGATATTTATAGGCTAGCTCATCTTTGCTGATAAGGCCGCTTTGCAGTAAGCGCGTAATAAATGTGCCCGTGCCCGTAAAAGGATCAATAATATGGACATTCTTACTGCCTAGCGTTTGCCCAAATTCCTGCTTAAGAGCATCGTTCACGCTATGGATAATAAAATCGACTACCTCCAC
>CAIYZI010000628.1 GCA_903930665.1 uncultured beta proteobacterium | reverse complement strand
CTTCGCGTATTTGCCCAGGATGCGCAGCAAATAATCCAGGGCGTTCACGTCTCCGCCGGGCGATTCAAGCTTAAGAACTACACGTTCATATTGGTAGTAGCCGAATAGGCGCTCCAGTCTGCCTGTCAAGACCAGCACCCCGTCTTGAGTAAGGGTGCCGTTGTAGCTGATCACCGCCTCGTGCTGGCCCATGGACTCCAGTTTCAAACTCAACACTTCTTGATCTTTCATATCTTTGCTTTCTGATTCTCAATTTATGTGCTTTGGACTTACTGCAGTCAGGCCGCTTTCTTGGGCAAAATGTGGCGTGAACGTCCCCAGCCATCCGCATTCATAAAGTAATACTCCCCCGTGGCCAGATTAGAGATTGGCCTGCATTTGAGGATGTGTACATCACCGCCAGGGTCCGAGGGGATGAAGCCCTGAACGGAATCGGAGGTGTCAACACAGGACGTCCGAAAAACAACCTTGGTTGGCAGATTGATGAGCAGCGACTTCACAGCATCGCGCGCCTGGTTGTCCGAACCCAACGCGATCTGCAGCGCAGATACTGACTGGGTTACCACCACAGCAGTGACGCGATATGCCCTGCAACGATCGAAAAAGTTGTGATCGCCAGACTCATGGTCAACGGTGATGAAACGCTGCCATTCATCGCACACATATCCAATCGGACGCAGCATGTCTTCGCGTGACATTACCGTCTGAAAAAACAAAGCCTTTAGCGCCTTGCCAGCAAGGTCGTGGCTGGCGCGGTCCATCGGTTGATAGACCAATACTTGGCCGCGGTTGATGACGTCAACGAGCGATGTCGAATGGGTCCGCGCCACTCCACGGCGGACCGACAGGTCAATCAAGTTCTCGATGTCTTCGCTGGCAAGAGGTTCGACGACCGCCAACGCTCCCCGGGCGTTGTAGAACCATTGATCGAGACCGTCACCGTTCATGCTTAGGTACCGCATCAACGGACGCGCCAAATCCTGCACTCCTGCGCAGTGAACCAAAACTTCATAGCAGTCGCTCAAATGCTTCAGTGCAGATGGGCCATTCATTGCGTACTGCAAAATTTCACGCAGCGCCCTCCACTGCGACATCTTCACATAGCGCTTATCCGCATGCACCAGTGCACACACGCACTCCAGCAACGGCAACTCAGTTACATCAAAGAAACTTTGATCATCGAGCAGAAATGATTGAATTAAATTCAACGCAAATCTATGCCACTTGTCGTCGTCTTTGTTGGCTGGACTTCCGCCCGCAAAGGAGCTTAACTTCTCAAAGCGATCACTGGTGCTGTAAGAGTCCGAGTCTGAAAAATACGAAATAGGCGGACACTGGCCAAGAACCAAAAGACGCTCGCGTTCATTCAACTGCTCCAATGTCTTCGTGACTGACGTCAACAGTTCTGCCTTAGGGTCTACGACGAGGATGCTGTAGGTCTTTCCATCAGGCAACCGGTAATGCAGCATTGCATCGAGCAACGGACGACCGAAACTGTGGGTCTTACCAGAACCCGTACCGCCAAGTCCGAGCGCGAGCATCAGTTTGCTAGGCTTCATACTTGAGCGGCGCATGAAGTCTGATTCCTTGAACTCAATGGCCGGCTCCGATCCGTCCCACGGGATGGGCGCGGGAGACACAGGTGCAACAGATTTGTGTTGCTTGATTTGAACGGGCCGATTACTTACCTTCTGGAATCCAGGAAACAGCTCGCAGGCTTTGCGATACAGGTCGCACACCACATGCTGGGCCGTAGCTTGGACAACCTCGGTACTGGTCGAGCGCGAAAATCCTGAATTCTTAAAAAGTGAATATGTTGGGTAATCGTATTCCTCAATCTGAGCTGAGTCTTCCTCACCCGTCAGTTTGAGGAACTTGACAGACTCTTCAGAGCAGTCCTGCATCAGGACCCCGTTCATGTAAACCTGAGCTTTGTCGCTACGGCGAAGCGAGTTGATCGAACGTTGCATCCGCTCAAATTGCAGCATTGAGATCTTGTTGGTCGTCGGTTGGGATGGTTTTTTCGAGGTCATGAATAGATGCTTTTTGTTTCGCCGTATTCAAGATACAGGAACTTTCGTTTTCCCAAATAGCCATTTTTTGCGTTGCCAAAAATATCCAAGGTTTCTGAGCCGCAAGCTGTAAGAACTTATTGCATTTGTTATTGCAAATTGCAATAAGTTTTGCAATAACAGTGTTGATATGCACCTGGTCAATAGAAATTTTTGATAACAGAAGTCCGGCGAAATCAATAAGAAAAACTTGGATCAGGGCTCACTTTTGAGAGTGACGCTCGCTGACATTAGGCATTCCAATCACTATGCAATCCGCAATCGGTTTGACTCTCGCAGTTGCGAATATGGACTCGTCATTTTTGGGCGCCTGGAGAAACGGTTAACGACCAAAAACAATTTGGATTTTGAGGGTAGGTGTTGGATCAGAGCGACACTTATTCCACGATTGGACCTCGTTATCTCCCTCAAATCGATCACTTTAAATTCGGAATTTTTCTAAAGAAATGCGGCAGATAGGGAGCATGTCAATGCGCATCAGCATCAACTTCCTTTGCGCAG
>CAIYZI010000627.1 GCA_903930665.1 uncultured beta proteobacterium | reverse complement strand
CTGGAATGAATTGGGTCGGGTGCCTTGCGTTTTAGAAAAACGCTTGGATCTTGATTTTGAAGTTTCTGCTTTGGTTGTGCGGGGTTATGACGATATGGTGGTTGCCTATCCCGTTTCACAGAACATTCATCGAGATGGTATTTTGCATACCTCTACGGTACCTGCTCCAGCTTTAAAACCGCAGCAAGAGAAAAAAATTATTGAGGCTGCAAAAGCCTTGATTCGTAAAATTGATTACGTTGGTGTTTTATGTGTTGAATTCTTTGTTCTTAAGAGTGGCGATATCGTTGCTAATGAGATTGCACCACGCCCACACAACTCAGGTCACTACACAATGAATGCTTGTGTGACTAGTCAGTTTGAACAACAGGTAAGGGCTATGGCCCGCTTACCTCTTGGTGATACACGCCTATTAACCCCAGTGTCTATGTTGAACTTGCTTGGCGATCTTTGGTTTATGGGTAAAGAAGATAAGGTTGCTGAGCCTGCTTGGAATAAAGTGCTGGCCCATTCTGATGCTAAATTGCATCTTTACGGAAAGTCTGATCCACGTATGGGGAGAAAGATGGGCCACATAAATTGCTTGGGTGAATCCATTAATCAAGCTCGTCAAAGCTGTGCAGTCGTTGCCAGCGAATTAGGAATTGAGCCGTAAGTAATGCCCTCTAATAGCAAACCGTTGCAGTCATCAGCAGTGATTAACGAAGCAGTTCAAACTTTGCGCGATGGCGGTCTTGTAGCCTTTCCAACTGAGACTGTTTATGGATTGGGTGCTGATGCAAAAAATCCAGATGCAATTAAAAAGATATTTACTGCCAAGGGTAGGCCGTCAACACATCCCCTTATTGTCCATTTAGCAGCCCCAGATAAATTTGATGCCCCACAGATTGATTGGACTTCCTTAGTGAGTCCTTGGGTACGGGATTTGTCTGAAGAGGCTTTGTTGCTGATTAATGCATTTTGGCCGGGTCCGCTGACTTTGGTATTTAAAAAAGACAAAAGCGTTTTGAATGAGTTAACGGGTGGCCAAGATACCGTGGCAATTCGTGCACCTGCTCATCCTGTGGCGCAAGAGTTACTGCGCAAATTTAAGGGCGGTGTTGTAGCGCCATCTGCAAATCGTTTTGGGAAAGTTTCACCAACTAGTGCGGCGGACGTTCGTAATGAATTTGAGGGTATGTTGGATTTGATGATTCTGGATGGCGGTGATTGCGAAGTGGGGATTGAATCGACCATCATTGATCTTTCTTCGGGCGATCGCGCAGTATTGTTAAGACCTGGCGCCATTACTCCAAGTGATATTTTTGATAAAACTGGCATTCAGGTTTATCAAACTGGCGAGGCGATCAATAAGGATTTAACGCCACGTGTTTCGGGCAGTATGCGTGCCCATTACGCTCCAACAACCCCGTTGCGTTTATATGCCCCAGGGCGTGTGTTGGATGCTTTAAGCGAGTTTCCTGATATTAAATCCCGGGTTGCTGTGGCTGTCTGGGACTCCGAATCTTCTTTAGGCCACGATGGACATCCATCAGTCCATTTTGAAGAGGTGATCGTGCCTAGTGATAGCACTGGTTTTGCTAGCCGCCTTTATCGATTTTTACGTGATTTAGACAATCAGGGATGGGATTTAATCCTGTTTCCTGAGCCACCCCCTGGAGAGGAATGGGATGGTGTGAGGGATCGACTTCAGCGTGCTTGCTTTGGTTCTGGCCCATCTTCAAGTAGCCACGCTAGTAACTGATCGTGCGCTTCTAAGCCTTTCCATGCATTAGGGTGGTTTATGAAAGAGGTCACAAGATATATTTTTCCGGATTTGCTCGTTACATAACCCGAGATTGCTCTGACATCAGAAAGAGTGCCGGTCTTAATTCTTACTTCAGGTTTTTGTTTGAGGTTTAGAAATTTCCCAAGCTGAGTCAATAGACGGTTTTTCATCGTGCCGTCAGTACCTGCGACAGGCAAGCTGTTATAGAAAGTCTGGCCAACTGGCAAATTACGAGCGGTTAGTAAAAGCTGATTCATATGTTCTGCAGAAATCACTTCATTGCGCGATAAACCAGCCCCATTTTCAATAATGAGTTCGGGAAACTGTAAGCCCACTTCCTTAAGCCACCCCTGAATAACTAATCCCCCATTTTCAGTAGTGGCAGGTTTGCCCATTTTTTCCAATGCTAAAGTTAGCATCAGTT
>CAIYZI010000626.1 GCA_903930665.1 uncultured beta proteobacterium | reverse complement strand
TTAGCGAAACAAAAATTTAGTATTAGGGAGCGTGAAATCACTTCAATTGGTGCGCAGTTTGTCCCATTTACTGCGCAAACTCGAATGAGTGGTGTAGATTTAAAAGGAGTGCCGATTCGTAAGGGTGCTGCAAGTGCGATTCAAAAACATGTTGAATCGCTTGGTGGACAGTTTCCGCAAGAAGTCCTTAAAGCGGTGGATGAAGTATCTCGTCGTGGCAGTACTCCATTAGTGGTATCACAAGGCACTCGTGTTTTAGGGGTAATTGAGCTTAAGGATATTGTTAAAGGTGGTATTAAGGAGCGCTTTAGTGAATTACGCCAGATGGGTATACGTACCATCATGATTACGGGCGATAACCGCTTAACTGCAGCTTCTATTGCTGCCGAAGCTGGAGTAGATGACTTTCTTGCCGAAGCTACCCCTGAAGATAAGTTGGCCTTGATACGTAAACATCAAGCAGAAGGCCGCTTGGTTGCCATGACAGGAGATGGCACAAATGATGCTCCTGCTCTAGCTCAGGCAGACGTAGCTGTAGCGATGAATTCTGGTACTCAAGCAGCAAAAGAGGCTGGCAATATGGTTGACTTGGATTCCAATCCGACTAAATTGATCGAGGTTGTGGAGACGGGTAAGCAAATGTTGATGACGCGAGGCTCTTTAACGACATTTAGTATTGCCAATGACGTTGCCAAATACTTCGCAATTATTCCTGCTGCATTTGTAGCGACCTATCCTCAGTTAGAGGCATTAAATGTGATGCATTTATCAAGTCCATCCTCGGCGATTTTATCCGCAGTAATTTTTAATGCTTTGATCATTATTTGCCTTATTCCGCTCGCCTTGAGGGGGGTTTCTTATAAACCCTTGGGCGCTGCAGCGTTGTTGCGGAGAAATATGACGATCTACGGTTTAGGGGGTTTGATTGCCCCCTTTATTGGAATCAAGTTAATTGATTTGCTGATGTCGGCAATGTGATTGCCTAAAAGGATATGAATATGAAATCAATGATAAGAAGTTGTTTTGGACTCTTCGTGGTTCTGACCTTGATTACAGGGGTGTTTTACCCTGTATTGATCACTGGCATTACAAAGGTACTTTATTCGGGACAAGCTGCGGGAAGTCTGATTTATAAAGGTGATCAGGCCGTTGGGTCTGAATTGATTGGTCAAAACTTTACTGATGCAAAGTACTTTTGGGGCAGACCTTCTGCAACAGGGCCTCAGCCCTATAACGCAACGGCATCTAGCGGATCAAATTTAGGGCCCTTAAACCCAGCATTAGCCGATGCGGTAAAGGGGCGGATTGATGTCCTGCAAAGCGCTGACCCTTCTAAAAAGCAACCTGTACCAGCCGATTTGGTCATGGCTTCAGCTAGTGGTTTGGATCCAGAAATTAGTCCTGAGGCAGCAAAATACCAAGCCTCTAGGGTAGCGAAGGCGAGAAACTTGAGTATTGAGAAGGTTGATGCGTTAATAGAAGCAAATACTCAAGGTCGTCAATGGGGTATTTTTGGTGAACCGCGTGTAAATGTGTTGAAGCTCAACCTTGCCTTAGATGGAAATTAATTTTTGATGGGTGATTTACGACCAGATCCAGATCAATTGCTTGCTCGAATTCAGAGTGATGAAATTCAATCTCGTCGTGGTCGATTAAAGATTTTTTTT
>CAIYZI010000625.1 GCA_903930665.1 uncultured beta proteobacterium | reverse complement strand
TTTGCTGATGGTATTTATCTCCTTATTCATGCGCTGCTGTATGGCTCGCCTATTCCTGGCTGGAACAGCTTGATTGTTTCCTTGTATTTTATTGGGGGAATAATCATTTCTTTGCTAGGTGTATTGGGTATGTATTTGGGTAAAACCTTCGATCAAAGTAAGCAACGGCCCCTTTATTTTATTAGGCGGAAAACGTTTGAGGAGTAATCATCTGCTTATTAAACCTACTCCCTGGGATACAAGTGCATTAAAAATGCCGACTTGGGAAATTCTTGAATATTCTATCGATGCATTGTGCTTGATGAAAGAAAATCCAGGGCACTACACCCTTAAAGTAAATCCCTTGGCCAATAAGAGTTTGTTGCATGGTCACGGATTTTATTATTGCGATACTTTGCTGGAGCCATATTGCAATCTAATTATGCTTCGTCAATTTAATCATCCTGAAGTCAGCATTTCTAAGGCCCATTTAAATAAAGAAGCTATTTTAAGGATCTGTGATCATGCCTTTACTCATGGAAGATTTCATCGGGATTTTAATATTGATAATGACTTGGCTGACCATCGCTATCTTCAATGGCTGGAAGAGTTGTTCACGGCACAAAAAGTCTACGGCCTTTTTTGGCGGAAAGAATTGGCTGGATTTATTGCTTATAGCGAAAACAGCTTAGTCCTACATGCTCTTTCCAAGAAATTTCGCGGCAAATCTTTATCCAAGTATTGGTGGAGCCTGGTATGCCAAGAATTACTACTCTCAGATAAAGCTAATGACATTACTAGCTCTATCTCTGCCTCTAATTTGGCTGCACTCAATCTTTATTCTTCACTTGGATTTGTATTCCGAAAATCTTATGATGTTTACCATCGTATAGTAATTTAATATAAATTAATCAGTATTTAAATAGAATATGTCCATTGGATTTAAGCCCCATTACTTTAAGGAGTTGGCAGCATTGGAGGCTTTTAACTTCTGGTTTCGTGCAAGGTGTAATCTTATATTATGGGCACTTGATAAATATGCTCCGTTGATGACATCTTTTTTGGAAATTGGGTGCGGTACAGGATTTATCCTTTCTGAAGTTTCAGTAAAACTTCCAAAAACAAAATTGTTTGGAAGCGAATATCTTGAAGAAGGGCTTGTTTATGCCCGTGAACGCATTCCGACGGCTACCTTTACCCAAATGGATGCCCGTAAAATTTCCGACTAATCTGTATTTGATGTTATTGGTATCTTCGATGTGCTGGAACATATAGAAGAGGATGATCTTGTCTTAAATCTCATCCATCGGGCACTCCTGCCAAATGGTTTGGTTTTAATAACCGTACCTCAGCACCCATGGCTTTGGTCTTCAGTTGATGAGTATGCCTGCCATGTGAGGCGCTATATTTCCAGCGAATTAAATGAGAAACTTGTGTCTAACGGGTTTGAAATTCTTTTTAGCACCTCATTTGTAAGCTTTTTGTTTCCTGCAATGTGGCTCTCTAGAATTTTTAAGAAAAAGAGTCTGGATACCCATATGAGTGCAATTGATGGTCTAAATCTCCACCCTGTCCTTAACCGCATTCTTGAGGTGATTATGGGGTTAGAGTTGGCAATAATTAGGTGTGGCTGTTCTTTCCCCATTGGGGGCTCCAGACTGGTGGTAGCTAGAAAAAGATGAGAAAAATTCCCTTCAATAAGCCTTATATGGTTGGAAAAGAATTGGATTACATTAAACAAGCCTACAACAATGGTGCCCTAGCCGGTGACGGCGTATTCACGAAGATTTGTCATCGGTGGCTAGAAAAATATGTAGGTTGTAAAAGAGCGCTTTTAACTCACTCCTGCACTGGTGCATTAGAGATGGCTGCATTGCTTCTAGACATCAAGCCGGGCGATGAAATTATCATGCCCTCTTACACGTTTGTTTCAACTGCCAATGCATTCGTCCTAAGAGGCGGCATCCCGGTTTTCGTTGATATTAGAGCCGACACCCTCAATTTAGATGAAGAATTAATCGAAGCAGCAATCACTTCACGAACTAGGGCAATAGTCCCGGTTCATTATGCTGGGGTAGCCTGTGAAATGGTAAAGATTATGGGTATTGCGAAGCAC
>CAIYZI010000624.1 GCA_903930665.1 uncultured beta proteobacterium | reverse complement strand
CGCCAAAACATGCCGCCGCGAAATTGTTTTGCCTCCCTCTCGGCATCGCGCAGAGCGGTAAAAGCTTGCTTGGCATTGATGTATTGCCTGATAGCATTGGCGGGCAATGGTTGGGTTTCAATGTCTATTATCATTTTTTTAATATACAGTGAAACTTGATTAAGTTCAATGACTTAAGGTGGCATTAACAAGGAAATTGCTGCAAATTTTGGCTATTGATTGAGGGCAATGAACCGACTGTTGACCAAGCAATCCCCCACGGTAGTCGAAATTGACTGCAGCTATAACGAATCCGCCTTGATACCGGGGTGCTCAAACTTGTCGATGGAGCAGAGTTGCAAGCCTACAGGCTCGTCAATTTAACGGCTGAAAAATATCGATCTCTGCTTCAACAAACTATCCGAAATCGAAATCGAAACCGTCGCCAAGATATTTATGGCTTAGCTCTACCCCTTAACCACGTTGATCATTGGACTCAGTCTGAGCGTGCCATGCTCAAGTCTTTGATTGTGGCCTCCGCGCAGTCCAAAGGAATTCAAGTTCAAGCAGACCCTATGTCTGACCCAAGGATTATGGAAATGGCCGCCAAAGGTTATGGGGATATGGCAGCAGAAGTAGACGTGTCATTACCTGTGTTTGACGATATTTATCAGGAAGTTCTTCAATTTTATGAGGCGCTACCTTGGTCGAGTCCCTAGAGCGGAACTAGGCATAACAGAAATTCAAAGATTAGTTTTATATTGGACCATTGGGCGGGTTGGCTGATGAGATTGCTTAACTAGCAATTGGATGAAACAGTAGGCGTTTATCAAATTCCACGTTGGTTGAAAAAGATGCCAAGCTCGAGCTCGGTGATTAAATCTAAAACTTGAAGTTTTTGGGTGACGCTAATTTTTTTCATAAATTAGGCTGCGGTTGCCTGCGGAGAGCTTGCGACATACGCTCGTTACCAATATTAACAATGGGAGGCATAGGCACCTGAGTGCTATCGCCTTGAATAGGTGCACGCATATCTTTACCCATATCAGTCTTGATGCCTAGTTTTTTCATTGCCCCAAGTCCAATATTGACTAGACTTTCATCTGCCACGGGTTTGTCAGAAATGGAGGGGGCGAGTCTTCACGTGTGTCCTATATAGCGCCCCCCATGTGCATAGGCATGCCGAACTGTGGCAGCCTGAATTTTTAAATGGAGTGTGATGTAGTGCTGAGCGACGACAAGCGCAAAATTGAAGAGGTCCAAGCAAGAAAAAAGGGGCTTAAAAAAGACGCGCGCCAAAGGGCGCTTAGGAGCAGGGGCGTGCATAGACGCACCGCTTTTATTGAATTTTTAGATAATTTTTGGCAAAGCTAGGGTAAGCCAGTCTTTGAGCGATCAAAAAGATCGCTATTGGAAATCGACACCGCTCAAGCATGGCGCAGATTCTTGTAAATGCACAGAGCAAGGCTCTGCTTTAATATTTGTAAAAATTTGAGGACGGGGAGCCGTTAAATTTCTTTACTTTTAATATTACTTAATGCCGCAGTTGAGGCTGATGTCAATTCTGGACTAAATAATTTTTTTTGCCGCCAAGCCTTTTATTACCAATTTTGGAAAGTTTGGCGGCGCATTATGTGAGGTCTTCTGGTTTGAATTTGCCAATCGAGGGCGGAAGCCTCAACAGCCCTTACGTATATTGATCTTTTGTTCTAGATCGTAGCCATCCGGATCAAAGACCAAAATAATTGCTTATGGCAAAGGGCTGGCAGCCGGGTAAAAGCTGCGGATAGGCGCCGTTCGCCATTGCCGGTTGGCCCGACCTTAGTTTTGTAAACGGCAGCCTGAATATCTAGATTTCTGAGTGCCTGTTGTCTAATCAATTGCCCCTCGTTTGCTCAATGCCCTTAAGTATATTGGTGAATTTCGACATGTAAAGACTGATAAGGCGCTAAAAGTCACGATGCAATCGATTGCATCGACTATAACCAAGGCAGTGGGGATTTAGGTGGTAGAGTCGCACCCCTGTTTTTGCTACTGGGGCGGACTCATTTTTAAAAGGAGTATTTTTCTCGCTCACCTCATCGCGGCTAGTCCACAGAGTCCCAACCGTTTTCGCAAAAGTTAAAGTGGCGCTGGGCTGCATAATGCTCGCATCCGATTAGAAAATCGGGGCGCTTGTTATAAATTGCATCCAAAAACTTATGAGTTAGTAATTCCCTTGCTTGGCGGTAGCTTGGGTGAAAGAAGTAGGGCTCTAGTTGCCAGAGTTGGGGTTCAAATTCATCCATTTGCACTTGCACCGAAAGGACGGGGATGAGAATATCACCCAGATTCTTATCAAAAGATGATTCTTTTGCCGCAGGCACCCGGGTATTAATTTCAACGTTGATGCGTAATTCCAGCTCTTTTTGCTTTAGCAGTCCGAAATCTAAATCGATATCCAAGACTCGATCCATGAGCTTGTGATGACTTTTCCCAGTATCGATCATATTGATAGCAGCTTGCTTCAAGATTGCACTTTGATGCTCATTAAATGCTAAGCTCTGCTCGATTCTTTGGGCTCGCATCTTATCGTAATAGTGGGTTGGGGCAATGAGCGGCGTCAGGGTGGAGGGTTGGACCAAGTCAAAATAAGGCAGACATTCATTTATGGTTGAGTCAAACCAGCCGCGGATTTGTAGGTTATCGTGACCAATGTATTGGGATGGGAATCCGCTTCCAACTTCCATTGATTGATTACTGGTGGTATGCATAGCGCCTCTTTCTTTTGGGGTGATGACAGTAATCTCGAAAGGAGATTGCAATGCCATCAAGACCAGGTTACTGCACCAAAACCGGAGTGCAAGTTTGGAAAATGCGCCTGCCAGAATCCGGGAATCATTGAAAAAGGCATTTTCTGGGAGTGCAACAAGATCGCTTTAGTCATGGGTAAAAGTGGATTGGGATGCAGGCTGTGCAAGCAACTAACGCTGCCTACGAAAGGGCGCTGAATTTGGGCTACAAAATGGCAACTCTAGAAGGCGAAAGAGTGGTCAAATACCCCAAAGATTTAGCAACTCACAAATTGAACATTACCTCGCTTATAGATAAGAGCTCAAATTCTGATTGATAGCGACAAGCTTATAGCTTTAACGTAACGTTTTAATTTGACTCTTGACTTTGGTTATCTTGGGCTCAACAACAGTTGGCTTGCAACCCTTCTTGAAAATGACCAGCTGACCATTGCGCATGCCCATGACTTCGTCTGGCATCCATTGCGTATTCAAGCGCCATTGCAGTAGCTTTTTGAAAATACGGGTATCCGTAATTTGTTGTTGACAGTCAACTATTGCCAATGTATATTAAACCGTAATACATTGTTTATTTAAGGGGCTTTCATGCCTACCATTAGCAGCTTTTACGGCATCCTCATTCGGATGTTCTTTAACGATCATGCGCCAGCGCATTTTCATGTGCAGTATGCCGAATACAAGGCTACGGTTGATATTGAATCATTAACTCTTTCTTCTGGCGAACTACCCCGCCGCGCACAAGAATTGGTGCTTGACTGGGCAGAACTGCATCAACAAGAATTATTGGAAGACTGGCGTTTGTGCATGGAAAAGCAGCAACCAAAACCAATTGAACCCTTAAAGTGAGGTCACTTATGAAATGGGATGTTATTGACGTTAAGAAGATTGCACCACTGGCTTTACAAGTCCGGTTTGTAGATGGCACTGTCGGCAAGGTGAAATTTGAAAACAGTCATTTAACAGGTGTTTTCGAGGTATTGAAGAACCCGGCTACTTTTGATCAAGTTCACATCGACAATGGCGCCGTTGCCTGGCCAGGAGATATTGATTTGGCTCCTGATGCCATGTACGCCCAGATCAAATCGCAGGGCGAATGGGTTCTGCGTTGAGCGTAGCAGGTAAATCATGATTACCTCGGAATTCGCATGCCAATTTTCCCAAGAATGGCTATCTGCTTGGAATACCCATGATTTGGAAGCCATCCTCTCGCATTATCCCGATGATTTTGAAATGATCTCGCCCTACATCGTTGCTATTACGGGCGAATCTTCTGGAGTTTTAAAAGGTAAAAAGGCGATTGGAGAATACTGGGGTACAGCTTTAGCCAAGTATCCAGAACTGCATTTTGAACTACGCCAAGTTCTTATTGGAGTACAAAGTGTGGTGATTTATTACCAGGGCATCAAAGGCATGGCGGCTGAAACTTTTGTTTTTAATCAAGAAGGCAAAGTGATGAAGTCTATTGCCCATTACGAATAATCCTTAATCCAGTAAGAAGCATGTCGCAAATAAAAATATACGGCCTCAAAGATTCACTCAAAGACCATCAAGCCAAGCTCTCAGATGCTATTCATAAAGCTGTAGTGGAAGCGTTAGCCTATCCAGTCGATAAAAAATTTCATCGCTTTATTGGGTTGGATCAATCCGACTTCATTTTCCCCGCTGATCGTAGTTCAAGCTACACCATTATTGAAATCTCAATGTTTGAGGGGCGATCTGTGAAGACGAAGAAAACCCTAATTCGATTACTATTGCAGTATATTGAGCAAGACACCGGCATCGCTCCTCAAGATATTGAAATTACGATCTTTGAATCTCCAAAGCACAGCTGGGGAATTCGAGGGCAATGTGGCGATGAGTTGATGCTTGGTTATAAGGTTGGCGTTTAATTTACCCACTTGTGCCTGGGGAAATATTGGTTGCAGCATACCCGCTCAAATTTCTGCCAATCCAAACAATGCCAACCAACATTTTAAATCTGCCATCCGTCGTTATTGATAGTGTGGATGAGGCGGAACATGATTACCATATATACGCACATGCATTAAATAGCCCGAATTCTTGCTCAGCCTGCATGAGTGCTGAAGTTGTCGGTTTTGGGCGCAACGAACAGCTCGTAAAAGACCTACCCATACATGGCAAGCGGGTCGGGATTTACTTTGATACGCGTAGATTTAGATGCAAAGAGTGCCGCAAGACGTTTCTCGAGCAACATACCGACTTCCATCCAGAGCGCGCAATGACCACCAGACTAGTGAATTGGATTGGGAGGCAGTGCATCAAGCGCACCTTTGCCAGCATTGCCGAGGAAACGGGTGTTGTCGAGGGAACTATTCGCAATATCTTTCGCGACTACATTAATGATCTAGAGCAAACCATCCGTTTTGAAATCCCTAAATGGATAGGGATCGATCAAATTCACCTCATTAAACCCAGAGGCGTGATTACCAATATTCAGAACAATACGGTGGTCGAATTGCT
>CAIYZI010000623.1 GCA_903930665.1 uncultured beta proteobacterium | reverse complement strand
CATCGCCTGCCCTGGTGGTGACTTCTGTTCATTGGCTAATGCCAAATCATTACCGATTGCTAAAGCCATCCAAGAACGTTTT
The DNA here is from genome assembly GCA_903930665.1 of uncultured beta proteobacterium. Taxonomy (GTDB): domain Bacteria; phylum Pseudomonadota; class Gammaproteobacteria; order Burkholderiales; family Burkholderiaceae; genus Polynucleobacter. The sequence continues at coordinate 3,883 of CAIYZI010000623.1, read as the reverse complement.
GATGATTTGGATTACCTTTATGACTTAGGGGAGATCACTCTGAATATTTCTGGGTGTATTAATTCTTGTGGTCACCATCACGTTGGCAATATTGGCGTACTTGGCGTGGATAAAGACGGTGAAGAGTGGTATCAAATTACTTTAGGTGGCGAACAAGGCAACGATGCCGCGATTGGCAAAGTCATTGGCCCCTCTTTTTATGCCGATGAAATCCCTGATGTCATGACCAACATTATTAATACCTATGTGGGCCAACGCCATGAGGATGAGTCATTCATTAGCGCCTATCGTCGTTTAGGTGTTGCGCCATTCAAGGAAGCGGCTTACGCGCATGCCAAGAAAAAAGTAGCTTCTGAGCAAGCTGCTGGTGGAGCGGCATGATGAACGAAATCCTCCATTTCCCCAAAAATGGCAAGCCCCATTTTGTGCCAAATCAATGGCAGATCCTCAGCTGGGATCAAGATGAGGGTGGTATTCCCGATTTAGAGCATGGCCCGAGTAAAGTCTTGGTACCGTTTGCGTGGTGGGTAAAACACCATAAAGAACAAGACATTCTAGCCCGCGCCCAAGCCGGTCAAATTGGGGTGTGGTTTGCTGCCGATGATGACATCCTTAAGCATGCAGATTTGCTTGAAGAAGGTAAAACGCTGTGGCCGCTAGTAGCAGCGCACTTCCCTATTTTTAGAGATGGTCGCAGCTTTAGTACTGCGGCACTGCTACGCGAGCGCTACTCTTGGGATGGAGAAATTCGTGCGATTGGCGATGTACTGATTGATCAACTACTACAAGGTGCTCGCGTAGGTTTTGATAGCTTTGCTTTGCGCTCCGATCAAGACAAGGATGTTGCACTCAAGCAGTTTGATCTATTTAGCGTGACTACGCAAAATAGCTGGCGCGGTAAGCGCACTACCCTCAGCCTTTGAGAGCGTCCATGCAAAAGCCATCATCAATCAATAGTGCTTACGGCAAGGTCTACTTAGTAGGCGCTGGCCCGGGCGCCGCTGATCTGATTACAGTGCGGGGGGCCAAATTATTAGCGCAGGCAGATATCGTATTTCATGATGCTTTGGTCGAGCCAGAGATGCTGGCATTGTGTCCCCAAGCCATTCAGGTTCCAGTTGGCAAACGCTGTGGCAAGCTCTCTTCTGCCCAGCAATTTATCAATAAGCGTCTGGTCGATGCCGCCAAGCAGCATCAGGTAGTCGTGCGACTCAAAGGGGGTGACCCCATGCTGTTTGGGCGTGCGGATGAAGAACTCCAGGCTTTGCAGGCTGCTGGTATTGCTGTGGAAATTGTTCCAGGCATTACTGCTGCATTAGCTGGCGCAGCAGCAATTGGCCAATCCCTCACCTTGCGGGGTGTCTCTCGCAGCGTGGCCTTTGTGACCCTAGCCCAAGCAGCTGAGCCCCACCTTGAAACAAGTCACTCGCCCATCCAATATCCCACAGCCGACACCTTGGTGTATTACATGGGCCGCAAAGATGCGGCGCGTATTGCACAAGAACTAATTAGCCATAGCCCCAATCACTCACCACTCACACCGGTTCATATTCTGGAGGCAGTGAGCACTAAGCGAGAGCGTCACTGGTCCAGCACTTTGCAAGAACTAGCACTCGGTGCAGCAGATCATTGGTTTGATACCCAGTCGCCTGCCTTGATCATGGTTGGCGAGGCCCTCAAAGCGAATGTCTCCGATGTAATTGCTGCGCAGCACCAATACACAGGCACCTAAGCAGGGATTGGGGGCGCCCTGAGGGTGAGCAATTCTATGTAGAATAGCCCCCATGCTCTGCCCCAACCATGTTCGTTGGCTCCAATTGTTTTGCTCAAGCAAATCAATCGGCGCAAAGCAAAAGCTTATAAAGTTCATAACGAGCGCCTTTGGTGTGGGGCTGTTTTTTGCAACACTCCACACACCGATATTGGCTGCAGAAAATAATCCGAGTAATGCATCCACGAGCACGCCCTCGGTAGCCGTAACTAGCATTGCCCAATATGAAGTACCCAGTGATGTGCCTGATGGTTTACACGATCATCTCGTGGGCGATCTTGGTGTGGCGGTATATAGCTCGAATATGTCGATTGGCGCTACCGGCACGCAAACCTATCCCCTGCCTTACGCCTTTTTTGATTACGAACGCTTCTTTGCGCGCATCGATACTTTTGGATTTAAAACAATCAAAATGGGTTATGGATATCTTGAGGTAGCCGGTCAGGTGAACCTGGATAACTACAATCGCAAATCTACTATTACGGGCGCCACTTTTTCAAAATTAGATCCCGTGCCACTTGGACTTGGTAGCTTTCAAGAAACGCCCATCGGTGGATTTTTTATGTACGCGTTTCAGGATATCAATCGCTCCCAAGGACAAATCTATCAGCTGTCTTATTTTGCCGAGTTTGAATTACCCGCAAATATCAAAATCTATCCACTCCTGGGCGCTGAATACCTCACTCAGTCTTATGCTAATTACTACTATGGCGTAAGCCCTAAAGCTTCACAAACTTTGGGTTACCCACAGTACACCGTCCCAGGCACCACCAATTACGTTACTGGTTTAATGGTAGAGGTCCCGATTGTGGATGATTGGTATTTCAATGTCTTTGGCAAGCGTAAGTTCATGGGTAGCGGTATCAGCAACAGCCCCATCATGGCGAACTCCTACCAAGACAGCCTTATTGCCTCTCTAGTCTATCGCTTTAAGTAAGCGCTCTAGCCCCAAAATCAATAATGGCTTGCAGAATATTGGGGTCTTCGCCCACTGCGGGTGCAGCACTGATCTGCACCTCAGGAAATTTGGCCTGACAGTCAGACAATAGCAGTGGAAAGTCATTACGCAAATGGCCGCCTTGACCAAAAAAGACTGGGATGACGCGCACACTAGTGGCTCCAGCATCAACCAAATCAGCGATCGCCTTTTCCAGTGAGGGCTGCATGAGCTCTAAAAATGCCAGTGCCATGGGAGTAGTGGGATGTTGCTCCCTCCATAAAGTAGCCATCCGATCAAAGGGTTCGCGCCAACGAATATCACGGGCGCCATGGCCAAATAAAATAATTGCCTGCATCTTTACTCAATCCCTTTCAATACCACGCTAAATTGCTATAAGCTTACCCTGTATTCAATCCCCCCACCGAACTGCAATACTTTTATAAAAGATCCCCTATGTCAGACCTACTTAATCACACCTGGTTCATTGCTTTATTGGGCATGATTTTGATTGGCGCCGTTCTCACTGCCGTGCATCATGCAGAAGTGGTGGCTCATAAAACGGGGGAGCCCTATGGCATGCTTATTCTGTCCATTAGCGTGACGATTATTGAAGTCTCACTCATTATCTCCATGATGCTCACAGGTCATGAGGGCTCAGAATTTATTGCCCGTGATGCTATCTTTGCTACTGTGATGATTGTGACCAATGGGGTCATTGGTTTGTGCATCTTTGTAGGCGGCCTCAAACATTATGAAATGGCTTTTCGTAATGAAGGAGCGCTCTCTTCCTTGGGCGTACTCACCGCCTTAGCTACTTTTATTTTGGTCATGCCAGTAGTCACTGTCAGTACACCTGGCCCTGACTTTACCAAGAGTCAGTTGGCCTTTGCCGGCATTGCCTCTTTTGCTTTGTATGGTGCGTTTCTCTTTTTTCAGACCGTGAGTCATCGTGATTACTATTTGCCGGCCAGCGCAGAGCACAAAGCGGATGAGACAGTGCATGCGGATAAGCCGAGTAATGCCAAGACGGTAGTCAGCCTTATTCTCTTATTGGTATCACTGATCACCGTAGTGGGATTAGCTGAATTACTCAGCCCCGCTATTGAAGCAGGAGTGAAAAATGCAGGGGCACCCAAAACAGTAGTAGGCATTGCGATTGCGCTTTTGGTGTT
>CAIYZI010000622.1 GCA_903930665.1 uncultured beta proteobacterium | reverse complement strand
CTGAATGGCACATCTTCTGCAACCGGAGCCATAGCATCTGCTGCATCAGTTGCGCCTCCTGTAAAGGCCCTGCCACCCGTAGAATGTAAGCCTCCTATGCATGCCAAAACTGGTGTAATCATGCCTTGTCCAGCCCCCTAATTTAAACCACCAACCTCTCTTTGAAGGGGTTATGATCAATCCTATAAAACTTCTTACCCCATTTAGTCAATAGGACAAATTATGAAAAAACTCAGTACCTTAGCTATCGCTATTTCAGCTGTTGGTATCTTAGTGGCATGTAGTAATGCACCAAAGTTGGCAACCCAACCAATGCCTAAATCTGGCTTTTTGCCAAACTATTCATTATTGGTTCCAGTGTCAACAAGTCAGACGGATACTCGCATTTGGAGATACCGTAAAGCTGGTGTGAATCCCGGTACTTATACCGCTGTAATTTTGGATCCGGTTTATTTGAATCAAAATGCTACTAAAGAGGCAACTTTAGAATCCATCAACAAGGCTAAGGTAGCCTTGCAAGCTTCCATGATTGAAGCTGTTCAGAGTCGCGGCAATATTGCAATCGTTACCAAGCCGGGCCCAGGGGTCGCGAGAATTTCTGTTGGAATTACTGGTGCTGAAAGCTCGGCTGATAGTTTGCAGCCTTGGAACTTCACCCCTATTGGCCTTGCATTAAATGCAGCGGCTTATGCTGGTGGCGTGAACTCTAAGACTCCGGCTTTATTGGTCGAGAGCAAGATTGCAGATAGCCAAACCAAAGAAGTCATCGGTGAAGGTCTAGTGACTGTTCAAGGCGAATCATTCAGAACTGGTGGCGGTTCAGTGGATTCATTTGTGGCAATGGCCAAAAAAGTTGTTCGTGCAGCAATGGAAGCTTCTGCTAACGCAGCGGCAACCTCTGAAAATCAATAAGGTTATCTCATGACTCGGTCCTTTAAAAAACTATTGCTGATTGGTGCTCTTGGCACCCTGGGCACTCTTTCGCTATCTACGGCATCTTTTGCAGATGATGCGCAATCAGCGCGTAATCTTGAAATTCAACAGCGTTTTGCTGCTGCCGATAAAAATCACGATGGCAAGCTTACCTTGGAAGAGGCTAAGGCTGGTATGCCTCGGGTGGCAAGTCACTTTGATGTGATTGACGCTGATCATAAGGGGTATGTCACGGTTGCTGAAATTGAAGCCATGGCCGCAAGATAGTGGGTAAATGAAAGAGCCTCAATCGAGGCTCTTTTTTCATACATTGTTCATCAGACCTTATCTCTCGTATGCATTTCATTTAAATACCGCTCATGACACTGCTCTTTCCAGGCTTTGATCAAAAAGTCATTACCGTGCCGTCCTCGGATGGATTCATTGAGATTGAATGTCAAATCGGTGGTGATGGGCCGCCCTTATTGCTTTTGCATGGCTTCCCTCAAACCAAGGCCATTTGGCGGCATATCGCTCCTCAGTTAGCGAAACACTATTCGGTAGTGGTGCCGGATTTACGGGGCTATGGTGGCTCATCAAAGCCTCATGGCCAAGTAGATCATCAGACCTATTCCAAACGGTCCATGGCGGCTGATCAGCATGCGGTGATGCAGTCTTTGGGGCATCAACAATTTTTTCTTATAGGTCACGATCGCGGTGGGCGAGTTTCGCATCGTTTGTCTATGGATTTTCCGGAAAGCGTTTTACGTGTGATGGTTCTGGATATTTCTCCAACATTAACGATGTATGAAAAAACTACTCAAGAATTTGCCACAGGGTATTGGCATTGGTTTTTTCTTATTCAACCAGAGCCTGTTCCAGAAACTTTTATAGCTAGTAATCCTGAGTATTGGTTAAAAAATCACATGGGTCGCAATGCGGGACTGGGAATTTTTGATGAGGCTAGTTGGGCTGAATATGTTGCGGGTGTAAGTGATGCGCAGAGTATGCATGCCATGTGCGAAGACTATCGAGCTGCAGCAACAATTGATTTAGTTCATGATCGAGAGGATCGTGCTGCAGGTAAGAAATTAACAATGCCCTTGCGCGTCTTATGGGGCGAGCATGGTTTAGTGAATCAATGCTTCTCGCCCATTAAAGACTGGAATCAAGTGGCTGATGAAGTGACTGGTAAAAGTTTGGCGTGTGGTCATTACATACCAGAAGAGTGCCCAGAAGAGCTTCTACAAGAGATTGAGCAGTTTTGTGCTTGAGGGCTTGGTGAAGCTCACCTACCAACTCAAGGAGCAAGCGCTGGAAGCTTAGTAGATTTTGGCGACCAAGTCCAAACAATGTTTGGGTCAGTCTTGAGAATTTTTTTATCTTTGCCTGGGTATTTAACGCGTGATAGCAAGTCTCGGAGGAGATTTAAATGCGTCACTTTTTTATTGTTCGCATTGATCACTGTCCATGGTGAATCAACACTGCTGGTGGTGCTCAACATGAGATCTCTGGCATCGCTATAGGCGTTCCATTTTTTTTGGGCTTGCTGGTCGATAGGGCTGATCTTCCATTGCTTTAATGGATCGGTAGCGCGCTCTTTTAACCTTAAGGCTTGCTCTGCCTTGCTAATATCTAAGTAGTACTTAATAAGATGAATGCCAGACCCTATCAATAAAGACTCAAAGTCATTCACGGTGGACATGAATTGTTTATATTGGTCATTGGTGCAAAAGCCCATGACCTTTTCAACGCCTGCACGGTTGTACCAACTGCGATTAAAGATGGTGAATTCGCCTGCGGAGGGTAGCTCGACAACATACCGCTGAAAGTACCATTCACCCGCTTCTCGTTCAGAGGGTTTATTTAAAGCCACCACTCTGGTGTCTCTAGGGCTTAAATGCTCTGTAATGCGTTTGATGGTGCCATCTTTACCCGCAGTGTCGCGGCCCTCAAGAATCACCAATAATTGCTCGCCATTTTTAATGAGGTGGCTTTGGAACTTTACTAACTCTATTTGCAAGAGCCTCAACTCTGCGTCGTAATTCAATTCAATAGCGCTAGATTTACTAGAATTTTTGGATTTCTTCACTGGGCAGGGTCGAGTTTTAAAAAAACTTGATTAGGCGGTTGCAGTAGTCGCTGAAGGAGTGCTAACCACTTTTTTTGCAACAGCCTTTTTAGCTGGAGCTTTTTTTGCTACCACTTTCTTTGCAACTGCTTTTTTCGCAGGAGCCTTCTTGGCCACCACTTTCTTTGCTGGGGCTTTTTTAGCTGGAACTGGTTTTGCATCAGCTTTTTTAGCTGGAGCTTTCTTTT
>CAIYZI010000621.1 GCA_903930665.1 uncultured beta proteobacterium | reverse complement strand
GTTGAAGGTAAGAAATTGCGGAACGGATCGTCTGCGTTAATACGGCACTCCATTGACCAACCATCAAGCTTGATATCCTCTTGCTTGAATGCCAATTTTTCACCGGCAGCAACACGAATCATTTGCTCAACCAAGTCAAGACCAGTAATACCTTCTGTAACTGGATGTTCAACTTGCAAACGGGTATTCATTTCCAAGAAGTAAAAGGATTTGTCTTTACCAACGACGAACTCAACTGTACCTGCTGATTGATAGCTCACCGCTTTGGCCAAAGCAACAGCCTGTTCACCCATTGCCTTACGAGTCGCAGGATCAATAAATGGTGATGGCGCTTCTTCAATCACTTTTTGGTGACGACGTTGAATGGAGCAATCACGTTCACCCAAATAGACAACATTGCCATGAGAGTCACCCAATACTTGAATCTCAATATGGCGCGGGCCTTCAACAAATTTCTCAATAAAGATACGGTCATCGCCAAAGCTATTCATCGCCTCGGTTTTACAAGCAGCAAAGCCTTCAGCAGCTTCTTTATCATTAAAAGCTACACGCAGACCCTTACCACCTCCGCCAGCTGATGCTTTAATCATCACTGGATAGCCGATATTTGCAGCAATCTTTACAGCCTCTTCCGTTGTCCCGATCGCCTCATTAAATCCAGGAATCGTATTGACCTTTGCTTCAAGAGCAAGCTTCTTGGAGGCAATCTTATCGCCCATAGCGGCGATAGATTGATGTTTTGGCCCAATGAAGACTATGCCCTCTTCTTCACAGCGCTTGGCAAATTGTTCATTTTCTGACAAGAAACCGTAGCCAGGATGAACCGCTTCAGCGCCAGTATCTTTACAGGCTTGGATGATGCGGTCCATTACCAAATAAGATTCACGTGAAGGTGCAGGTCCGATGAAAACTGCTTCATCGGCTAACTGCACATGACGCGCTTCTTTATCGGCTTCTGAGTAAACAGCTACCGTCTTGATGCCCATTTTTTTGGCAGTTTTAATCACACGGCAAGCAATCTCACCGCGGTTTGCAATCAAAATTTTCTTAAACATTTTCGTAGTCATTTCTCAGCGCCTTTACAGAGGAATATTGCCGTGCTTACGCGCAGGATTCTTCATATCTTTATCTTTCAACATAGCTAAAGAGCGAGCAATACGTTTGCGAGTTTCATGCGGAAGAATCACATCATCGATATAGCCACGACGTCCAGCTACAAACGGGTTAGCAAATTTAGATTTGTATTCCGCTTCACGAGCTGCAATCTTTTCAGGATTTGATTTCTCTTCACGGAAAATAATTTCTACCGCGCCTTTTGGACCCATTACCGCGATTTCAGCTGAAGGCCAAGCAAAGTTCACGTCACCACGTAAATGCTTAGATGCCATCACATCATATGCGCCACCATAAGCTTTACGAGTAATCAAGGTCACTTTAGGTACTGTGCAATCTGCATAGGCATATAACAACTTCGCACCGTGTTTAATGATGCCGCCGTATTCTTGTGATGTACCAGGCATAAACCCTGGAACGTCTACTAAAGTCACCACGGGAATATTAAAGGCATCACAGAAGCGTACAAAACGCGCTGCTTTGACAGATGCCTTGATATCCAAGCAACCAGCCAAGACCAACGGTTGGTTAGCAACGATACCGATAGAGCGACCTTCCATACGAGCAAAGCCAATCAAAATGTTCTTGGCGTAATCTGGCTGTAATTCAAAGAACTCACCATCATCCACAATCTTCGCAATCAACTCTTTCATATCGTAAGGTTGATTAGGATTGGACGGAACCAGTGTGTCCAATGAGAAATCTGGCTCTTCGTTTCGATTCGCGCCTTTAATCAAAGGTGGTTTTTCACGGTTTGATAGAGGTAAGTAGTTAAAGAAACGACGCAACATCGAAATAGCTTCAACATCATTCTCAAACGCCAAGTCACAAACACCAGAAATGGTTGAATGGGTTACAGCACCACCGAGCTCTTCAGCAGTGACATCCTCATGGGTAACCGTTTTAACGACCTCAGGACCAGTAACAAACATGTAAGAACTGTCTTTCACCATAAAGATGAAGTCAGTTAAGGCTGGTGAGTACACAGCACCACCAGCTGACGGCCCCATGATCAAAGAGATTTGAGGAATCACACCGGATGCAGTGACATTGCGCTGGAATATCTCAGCATAACCGCCTAAAGATGCCACACCCTCTTGAATACG
>CAIYZI010000620.1 GCA_903930665.1 uncultured beta proteobacterium | reverse complement strand
TGCTCCGTTATAGCTTCCGTAGAGGAAAGACAGCCAAAGCTCAACTACCAACATATGCTCAAAACTTGGTGACCCCACCAGCCAGCTCAATACAGGGTAGGCAGTAAAAAGTGTCAGCGCTGAAAATAAAGCCATGATCGGCCATCGCCCTATGCGATCCGATAATGCGCCCATCACTGGTAGCCAAAAGAAGTTAGATATGCCCACAGCAAAAGTCACTATCAAACTATCGACTATCGATAGTTTTAATACGCTCTTACCAAAAGTAGGTGTGTAGACCGTAATGAGATAAAAAGAAACAGTGGTCATCACAATTAGCATCATTCCTGCAATCACCAACTGCCAATTGCTCACTAAAGATTTAATAATTTCTTTAAATGTGGGGTGATGTTTTTTAGCAAGGAACACGTCAGTCTCTTGCAATGAACGGCGAATCTGAAAAACGATAGGAATAATCATGCAGCCTATAAAGAAAGGAATGCGCCATCCCCAGTCCGCAATAGCCTCTTTACTCATTGATTGATTTAAAAAATACCCTAAGGCCGCGGAAAAGATAATTGCAACCTGCTGGCTTGCTGATTGCCAGCTAACGTACAGGCCCTTACGACCCGGAGTAGCTATTTCAGAAAGATAAACTGAGACACCGCCAAGCTCCACTCCCGCAGAGAATCCTTGCAGCAGGCGACCCAGCAAAACCAATAATGGTGCAAGCAATCCAATAGTGGCGTAACTAGGAATAAATGCGACCATTGCCGTACCAGTCGCCATAATCCCAAGGGTCAGCACCAAACCTTTTCGACGGCCAATACGGTCTATATACCCGCCTAGAAAAATTGCCCCCAGTGGGCGCATCAAAAAGCCTGCCCCGAAGGTTGCAAAGGTCAACATTAACGATGCGTATTCGCTATCAGATGGAAAAAAGGCTTTGGAGATGTATGTGGCATAAAAACCAAATAAAAAGAAGTCGTACATCTCAATAAAGTTTCCGCTAGTAACGCGAATCACTGCTGAGAACTTGGAGTGGGTTTTGGCAACTGTGCTCATCACAACCTTATAAGAGACTTGGGGGAATTTAATCAAAATATAGCGGTTTTTATGGGCCCAAGGGAAACTACCAATAAATCAGATCATAGAAATGAAAAATCGCCCATAAGTAGTTTAAAAATTTTTACATACAAGCAGTAGCAATTTCATCCAAAGAAAAAGCCACCCCGAAGGATGGCTTGAAATAAAAACTTATGGAGGAATAGCTAAAGAATGAACTTAACTATAGACATATAGTATCAAGTCAATGAATCCACCAAACTCTCCAGGGCATCATTATGGTGCTTAACCACCAAACTGAAAGTCTAAAGACAAGAGGGTCTTGTAAAAAATGTACCATCAAATGGGCATGACGCTAGTTGGTATCTCGGCATCCTTTGGCTTTGGGCAAAAAGATAATTCAATTATCCAAGCCGAAGAAGTCAAACACAAAGATTACACCCCGCCGTAACAATCTTGATTCATTTCCCACAAAGGCTTACCTTTGCTGTAATCGCAATTCACACCTATTGGTGACATTGTGCTGGCAAGACAGCCACCCAAAGCCAAAAGTAAAAAAATCGCAGAAATAGCATTGAAAAAATTTTTCATATTTCACCAGCTATAGTTTTTATAGGTCGCATTTGACGGGAGATACCAAAGAATTATGGATTAGGGCTTCACAACACTAACCGCACCACTGACAACAGTACCAGCAACAGACGCAGTTGTGGAGACGACCGTTCCAGCTACCGATGCTGCTGTAGACACCGCCGTACCAGCGGCAGAGAAAACTGAGCAGCCCATTAAAGGATAGCCACACAATGCGAGCGCCAACACTCGATAAAACCAAAATTTGGCCCTGCAAACATCAACCGCCTTTGGCATTAGAGTGATTTCCTTATTTGACCTCCACGATTTCTGGTGGAGAATTTAATATTTCTTGGCGAGCCCTGCGTTCCTTGAGCATGGGATTTTACTTAAAAAATAG